>CANDYO010000001.1 GCA_947424995.1 Rickettsiales bacterium
CGATCTTAGTGATCAATCCATCAAGCGTACTGTTCGCCCCATTGATAAGGCCTATATAAACCTTACCAATAACTCTAACTACATTACTTACTTTTTTACAGAGTTTTGAGTATATTTTGAATATACAATCCATTCTAAAGTAAACGCCTGAGGTAGTCATGGATCCCCCGAATCTAGGCGTTGCCTAGCTCGGAGGATGACGCAGAATTTGTCACCGAGCTAACGAATTTTTACGGGGGATGATGCCATTCTCTTAAACCATTCCTAGAGCGTGCTTATAAAGATCTAGTAGTTCTTCATGCTCATCTAGTTTTGCTTTATCTATTTTACGAATACGGACAATTTGACGAAGCACAGTGGTATCAAAGCCTTGTACTTTGGTTTATAATTGACATTAACTTTTAGTTAATCGTAATATATTTTACAATTATTATAAAACTTCTTCATTGACTAACTTAAATATAGTGCATATTATATAGTTAACTTATTAACGAATAGATGATTAAATGGAGATAAATATGATGAGTGAAAATATTTTAGAACCTAATCAAGATTGTAGAAATAACATATGTGAAGCTATAAAAAAATTAAATACGCAAGAGACTAGGTTTGTATTTGTCGATTATATCACTAAAGATGAACGTGAGATTATTGATACTATAAAGCAAGATATAAAAGATATAAAAGAAAGTGAGTTTGTTGAGATAATTCACACACAATTAAGAGATGATATGGCTTATTGTTTTCATATGGATAAAGAAAGTTTCTCCATGAATTATGGCCGGAGTGGTGAGTCAACGCATCTTACGATGATTTAGGCAATAAAAACCCTAACTTAGAAGAAGTTTTATCTACGGCGAAGATGCATCAAGATGGCGCATTTAGTGGTGCTATTGTAAGTGGTATAATTGCAGCTTTAGCAATTGTAGGACCTTCCACAATTTTTGCTAAATATAATGAGTATTTATATCCAGAATTGCATGGCTTTAACAGGACCGCTATTAATGAAATAGTTCAAGCTAAAGTAAATCAAGTTGCAATTTTTGTTCAAGGAGAGTCAGGAGCAGTTCATGGATGGCCCTTCAAGAACTATGAAAATAGAGTTATGGAGTTTATTTCTTCTAATGATAAACAAATAAGTAATTTTATTTTAGGTTTAACGGAGTATAATGTAAGTGAAGAATGATAAATAACTATATATCATAATAATATTGTTATGTTGCTTTTAATATAGACTCCTAGCTTAAAAAATTAAATAACGCTTCTTAAGTTTTGATAGGAGTTTTTCAGCACTTAAACCATACCTAGAGCGTGCTTATAAAGATCTAACAATTCTTCATGCTCGTCTAGCTTTGCTTTATCTATTTTACGAATACGGACAATTTGACGAAGCACAGTGGTATCAAAGCCCTGTGCTTTAGCTTCTAGATATACTTCTTTGATATCTTCAAGGACGGTTTTTTTATCTTCTTCTAGGCGTTCAATTCTAGCCATAAATTGGTTCAAATACTCTTTAGAGCTATTATCGATTATATCATTCATTATATATTATTCCTTAGTTATAGGGTGGTTTGCTAAAACCTTTTGGTGAAAGGGTAAAAATTTCGTAACCAGTTTCAGTAACCGCAATTGTATGTTCGAATTGTGCTGAAAGCTCGCGGTCTTTAGTGGTTACAGTCCAGCCATCATTAGGGTTTAGTCGAGTATGATGAGTGCCGACATTAATCATCGGTTCAATAGTAAAAAACATTCCAGTTTCTAAAACCAAGCCAGTATGTGGAGTGCCAAAATGCATAACACTAGGCTCGGTATGAAATATTTGACCGATACCATGGCCGCAGTAATCTCTTACTGTAGAATAATTAAATTGCTTAACATAAGTTTCAATAGCATGACCAATATCACCCAAATGAGCACCTGGTTTTACTTGAGCTATGCCAAGCATCATTGCTTCATGGGTTACATCAACTAAGCGTTTTGCTTTAATTGATGGATTGCCAACTAAATACATCCGGCTAGTATCGCCATACCAACCATCTACTATTACGGTTACATCGATATTGATGATATCACCGTCTTTTAATTTACGATCATCAGGTATGCCGTGGCATATTACGTGATTAATAGAAGTGCAGACAGATTTTGGAAAGCCTTTATAATTTAATGGCGCTGGAATTGCTCCATTACTGATAATCATGTTATGACATAAATCATTTAGCTCAAGCGTAGTGACGCCTGGTTTTACGTAATCAGTAATAAAATCAAGCACTTCTGCGGCTAGCTTACCACTGATGCGCATTTTTGCAAAATCTTCTGGTTTATGTATTGTAATTGCCATTATAAATACTTGAGTTAAAATTTACGTTTGTTATGATCATCATATGTGTAAATAATCTAGCTTGAGGTGAAGAAAAATGCAATCAGAAATACTTAGCGCAGCTATAATTATTATTGGGAATGAGATTTTATCTGGTAAAACCCAAGATCAAAACATTCAGTTTTTAGCTCTTGAGCTCGGTGAACTTGGAATTAGGCTTAGAGAAATCAGAGTAATTCCAGATCTTGAAGATGAAATTATCAATACGGTAAATACTTTAAGAGAAAAATATACTTATGTATTTACCACCGGAGGTATTGGACCAACTCATGATGATATAACTGCTGAGGCTGTTGCTAAAGCCTTTAACGATGAATATATTCTTCATAATGAAGCTAAAGAAATTATTGAGAAATATTTAGCTGATCATAATAGAGAAGCGGCTGAAGGACATATGCGGATGGCCCATATGCCTAAAACCGCGGTGCCTTTGCTTAATCGTGAAACTGGAGCTCCAGGCTTTAAAGTTGATAATGTATTTGTAATGGCTGGAGTGCCTTATATTATGCAAGCAATGTTTCAAGAAGCAAAGAAATTTCTAAAAGCAGGTAAGCCGATTATTTCTAGATCTATCGATGTATATGTTTCTGAAAATGCTATTGCAGAAGGCTTTAGCGCTCTGCAGGATAAATATCCACAAATTGAAATGGGCAGTTATCCTTTTAGAAGGAGAGATCGTTGGGGGACCAGTCTTGCTTTGCGCGGGGACGATCCAGAGTTAATCGAACAAGCTTTAAGTGAGTTATATCAATTTTTAGCTTCAGTCACTCAAGATGATAATGTTACAAAATAGCTATAAACCACCAGAGCAATTAACAGAGAAGGAAGCCGAGCTAGAGCTTGAGCGTTTAGCTAAAGTGTTAGCCTATCATAATCAATTATATTATCAGAAAAATGCTCCAGTAATAACCGATAGCGAGTATGATCAATTATTTCAGCGTCATTTAAAGATAGAAAATCTATTTCCTAAGCTGGTTGTAGTTAATAGCCCTAGCCAAGTTATTAGCCCGGTAGTTAGTAATTTTGCTAAAATCACCCATAGTAAGCCGATGCTATCGCTTGCTAATGGTTTTAATCAACAAGATATTAGCGATTTTATTGAGAAGATTCAGCGTTTTTTAGGGATAAGTTATTTTCCTGAGCTTTGCTCGGAAACAAAAATAGATGGTCTGTCTTTTGCAGCAAGATTTGAAGATGGTAAATTAATTCATGCAGCAACTAGAGGTGATGGTTATGTTGGTGAAGATATCACTGCTAATATCAAACAAGTATTAGGCTTTCCAAGTAAGATTGAAGCAACTGGAATATTAGAAGTTCGTGGTGAAGTCTATATGACTCATCAAGATTTTTATCAACTTAACTTAAACCAACAGGAAAAAGGAGATGATCCATTTGCTAATCCTCGCAATGCTGCGGCTGGATCTTTGCGCCAATTAGATAGCAGAATTACTGCTAACCGGAACTTACGCTATTTTGTTTATGCAGTTGGTGAAGCAAATCTTGAAGCTATATCATTTCCCGCGTCATCCCTGACGAAAGCACCGAAGGTGCTGGAGATCGGGGATCTCATAAGGGAGAAAACTCCTGAGATCCACGGTCGCGCCGCTTCGCGGCTTGCCAGGGATGACGCAGTACATGGTTACTCAGCAATAAAACTTGGTATTACTAGTCAAAGTGAAATGCTAGACTATTTTAAAGCAATAGGACTTGCGGTTAACCCTCAGCATAAAATATGCAAGTCGCTTGAACAAGTGATGGAGTTTTATAGAGAAATAGAACTATTACGTAGCGGTATGGATTTTGATATAGATGGGATTGTTTATAAAGTGAATGATTTGAGGTTGCAGGAGCGATTAGGATTTGTTGGTCGAAACCCACGTTGGGCGATTGCTCATAAATTTCCAGCTGAACAAGCTTTAACCAAATTGCTCAATATTACAGTACAAGTTGGCAGAACTGGAGCATTAACCCCGGTTGCGGAACTCGAGCCAATTAATATTGGTGGAGTATTAGTTAGCAGAGCTAGTTTACATAATCAAGATGAAATAGACCGTAAGGATATCAGAATAGGTGATATGGTTACGGTGCAAAGAGCAGGGGATGTTATTCCGCAAGTGGTTGAAGTAAAGTTAGAACTAAGGCCTAATTCACTAGAAAAATTTTATTTACCTGAATATTGTCCTTCATGCAATGCTAAAACTATCCGCGAAGAAGAGGAAGCAGTTGTTCGCTGTCCGAGTGGGCTTATCTGCCCTGCTCAAAGATTAGAACATTTGGCTCACTTTGTTAGTAAAGATGCTTTTGATATTGATGGGCTAGGCGAAAAGCAATTAGAGTTTTTTGTTCAAAAAGAATATATTAAATCTCCAGCAGATATTTTTAATTTGAGTGTAATTCAAGAGCAACTAAAAAATGATGAAGGCTGGGGAGAAAAATCTGCTAGCAATTTATTGCTCGCTATTGAAAAATCACGCGATATAAGTTTAGCCAGATTTATTTATAGCTTGGGTATTAGATCAGTTGGAGTGGTTACCGCCAAATTATTAGCCAAAAATTATCAGAATTTTTCTAATTGGTATAGGCAGATGAAAATGATTGCAGATAATACTTTAGAAGCGGAAGAATTTCTCAATAATATTGATGGAGTAGGTGATAAAACTATTTTTATGATTGGCGAATTTTTTGGTGATCAGATCAATTGCGCCATTGTTGAAGATTTAAGCAAGATAGTTAAAATTGCTGATTACTTAAGCCAAGAAAAAGTAACCCCAGTTACCGGAAAAACAATTATTTTTACTGGATCTTTAAATAAAATGACTCGTAGTGAAGCTAAAGCCAAAGCTGAAAATCTAGGGATGAAAGTATTGAGTAGTATCTCTAAAAACACCGATTATGTGGTGGTGGGAGAAGATGCCGGTAGCAAGCTCAGTAAAGCTCAAGAACTGGGCTTAAATATATTGTCAGAAGATGAGTGGCTGAAGTTGATTGAGTGGTCTTAAGGTTATCTCATGCGGATATAAACTCCTCAGATCCCCGGTCGCGCCGCTTCACGGCTTGCCAGGGATGACGCATAACTCTAATTCCTCCAACTCAAAACTCAATACTTACTCTAAGCATTGCTATTGTCGCGCTTTTAAAATATGGTGAGCCAGCATTAACGGGATTTAAAGTTGGGTTAGGGATATATTGTAGATCTGGCTGAACCGTAAGCCATGATATTGGTTTATCGCTGTAAGTAAGCTCAAAGCTTACTTCTGAGCTACGTGTGTTTTGGCCGTTATTGATTACCGATTGAACATAATCACGACCGATATAGGCCTTGCTGACCCCAAAACCTAATTGGCTACTCTCACGCCCTTCAATTACTCCGTTTAATGCTAACCCAACGCTCAGCATTTGGTCTATTTGAACTACTCTATCATCGGCAACACCATAGCGGATGAAGCCAAATAATTCTCTTGTATTTTGTTTATATAAAGATTTTTCTCCGGTTAGGTAATAGCCGCTATTTGATTTGAGAGTTTGTCCATTAAGGATAGCTGGAAATTTTTTGCTAAATTGCCAAGCGCCTATTGAATAATTACCGTAGCTAGTAGTAGTTCCTGCTTCAGCAATGAACATGGCGCCATCATGCTTACTAATTCGAGTCTTAACATTATTGACGTTGCTATTATCTTGTAATAATGCATCCATTAAAGCTGCTTGAAAATATATAGTATCATTAGGAGTATATTTAACTCGAGTTCCTAAAGAATGGCTTGGAAATGTAGGTGCGCCATAAATATTATTGCCATTAGTAGTAGTTTGAGCAATTTCATCACCGATGCCATAGCTTGGTTGAAGAAAAATAGTAGCTGAGTTAGTGATATCAAAATCATTAGCTATATCATAAAGACCAGCTAATATATTTACCCTGCCTTCAAATAAGTCTTGTGAAACCCAGGCTTGCTCTATTCTGGTCATTGAGGTGCTTGGTTCGCTATTATCTACCTGTACTAGAGATCTTACCCATTGTTGATTAGGCCTATCCCCGGTGATTGACATAAACTCAATAAAGGCTTTCGATCCATCCACTCCAAGAAGTTTCGCGCCATCCAGATTCATTTTTAAGTCAGTAACTGAGAGAATACCTGATCCAGTTTTTGTTCCTCCACTTAAATTATTAAAAGCATCGGCATGATAATTTAAAGCAAAATCCACTCCAGAGTTAAATAATTTAACTCGGCGTTTAGACCAATCTCCGGTTAAATTCTGGCTATAGTCAGGCGTTGAATCATTGGCTAAAGTTTGTCCAGCTAAGAAAATTATGGATAAGATAAGTAATTTTTTTAGGTTCAATTTTTTAGTCTCTTGCCAGTTGTAAGTGTATATTTTATTCTTTCTTGAGTTGGTGTAGTGCTTAAAAGTCTGATGAAGATTTCTCTCTCTAAATCGAGGAGAGAATTTTCAGTAGGGTTCTCTTGAGAAAAAATTGAGCTAAGCTCTTTAGCTACGCTCAAATTATGGCCAGAGAGATTTAGAGAATCTATGATAGGTTGCCAATCAACTTTGATAGCTTTAAAAGCAATGTCTTCTTTGGGAAACCAACTAGTTTTGGTAGCGCGACATAATTCTTTACTGTCGCCTAAAACACGATTGATATTCATGCATATTTTGAAATTCTCTAGTTTAAGCATCTCTTGCATTTGATAACTAGAAGAAGAAATATCACCAGCTAAGATATGTTTAAAAGCAGCGATTAAGTTTTCTGCGGAAGTAGATCTTAAGATCATTTCTTTACAGCCCCCCCAACCCGGGATAAGGCCAACTCCGGTTTCAACGAGGCCTGCATTGGTTTCAAGATGAGCAACAACTGCAGTTGAGTGGAGTAAAAACTCACAGCCACCGCCGAGAGCCATGCCTCTCGCTCCAGAAACCACCGGGATGGGAGAGTTTTTAATCTTCATCATTACAGTTTGGCCAAGTTTTAAATATTCGTCTACTGCTTGCAAATTTTTATTTTCAGCCATCTCTAGCATAAAGCTTAAATTGCCGCCAACGGAAAAATTAACTTGATCATTAGCGATTACTAAGCCTTTATAACTATAAGAATAATCAGAGAAAAACTGGAGAATAAGGCTAAAAACTTCACGATCAGCCATTGCCATTTTGCTGGTAAATTCTATTGCAGCAATATTATCACCGATATCTAAGATTCTAGCTGAATTATTTTGTTCAATTACCTTAAAGCTTTTAAGTAAAATAATGCCCTCTGGGTGGATGATGGGGGTGTAATTACCATTATCATTAAAGTAGCTATTATTTCTATAGAATAATTGATCTTTAAGCTTCTCTAGAATAACTGGAACTTTAATATTTTGCTGTTCAAGTTTTTGCTTGAAATAACTAGGTCCAATTTGATCTATCAATTCAAAGGGACCAAATTTCCAGTTATAGCCTTGCTTCATTGCTTGATCGATATCGCTAAGATTATCACTAGCTTCAGGGATTAGGTTGGCTGCATAGCTTAAGGTTTTGCTCAAAACTTTGAGGGCATAAGTATTGTTATCGATAAGTTCACGAATATCGGTGATTGGACAGATTATTTCTTGGCTTAAGCTATATTCACCAGTTTTTAGATTGATGCTTTCTTTAGTTTTTTTACCATCAACCCCTTTAGTTATCCGGTAAAATCCACCTTTGCCTTTCCGGCCAATATAGCCATCCTCAATCATTTTATTTACTAATGAATGTGGCTTACTTACTTTAAGAAAATCATCATCAGCTGCTAAGCTGTCGCTTAAGGATTTTGCGATTAATTGCATTAAATCTATGCCAATTAAATCATATAAACCAAAGATGGCAGTTTTAGGAATGCCTGCTGGTTTGCTGAGTAAACTATCTGCTTGTTCGATAGATAGGCCCATTTCAATAGCAGTAGTTAGAGCAACTTCTAGCCAATAACAACCAATGCGATTAGCAATGAAGCCTGGACTATCATTAGATTTAACTATTGTTTTGCCTAAAAAAATATCTAGAAAATTAGAGATAGTTTTTATAACTTCAGGCTTAGTAAATTTACTAGTAATAAGCTCTAGTAATGGCATATAGCGAGGAGGATTAAAGAAATGAGAGATTAAAAAATGCTGTTTAAAATTATCACTGCTATTTTCAATTAATTTAGCTAATGGAATGGTAGAAGTATTAGATGAAATGATACAACTGGCTTTACAATATTGTTCTAGCTTTTTATATAGAACTTGCTTTAGCTCTAGCTTTTCTATAATCACTTCGATAATCCAATCAGCGGATTTTAGAGCTTCTAAATCATCTTCTAAATTACCTGGGGTAATATTTGCAGCTAGTTCTTGCATAGCAAGTGCTGGAGGTACAGTGTTTTGCAATTTTGCTATAGCTTGTTTAGCGACAATATTTCGATCATCCGCATTTATAGGAATTATATCAAGCAAGTGAACCTTGAATCCAGCGTTCGCTATTTGAGCTGCTATACCAGAGCCCATTACGCCGGAGCCAATAACTACAATATTATTTATTGGAATAAGCTTCTTCATGATGTACTCCTCTTTCTTCGGTAGATTTTCCAGTTACTGTTTTTTTAATTCTATCTACAAATTTTTCACATTTTCTTTTAGTGGCTTTACCGACGGCTACTAGATCAGCTGATATATGAGCTCCTTCAACGAGTTCCAGCATTCTTCGGTGCTTAGTTTTTTCATTTTTATGTGCGAGGGCTGCATTTTTTACCACAGACTCATCTAAATCAGATAGATGTTTCTTCTTATTGAACATTTTAGAAAATATACTGGTTTTATCAATTTTTCTTCTAAAATCATCGGCGTCTTTAACGAATTTAGAAGAATCAAAGGGATTAAGCACTTCGCCGCAAGCATTGAGGTATTCTTTCCATTTAGGGATAATTTTTGGAGTAGGTTGATCTTTTTCAATAGCAACACAAGAAGTTAGAAAATTTATTTTAGCTTCTTTTTCACTTAAATTTTTAGGCACTAAATCTAAAGCTTTTAGTTCAATCTCTTGAATGGCTACTAGCTTTTTAAGAGCTTCAAGATCTTTATATAAAGGCATAAAAGGAGCTTTTTGCGCTCCGTCGATATAAGTCTTGAGATCTTGTTTTTGCTGTTCATATACAGTGCGGAAATATGCTCCTACTCCTACTCCAAGACTTGAGGTTGCAACGAATGTCCAAAATTTTATTCCTTGAGTTATACCATTGATGGGCATGACCAGAGTGAGTAGTACTGGCATTGCGACTTCTGGTAAATATGTGGATAGATGCTTACCAATGGCTTTAAGCATACTAATTGGAGTTTTTTTAACTTTTTTAAGAGTTTGCGACGTTGGTTTATCAAGAGGTATAAAAGTAATGTTTTTTAGATTGGCAAGTTCCATTTTTTTAGTATAGTTTTTGGCGTATTCTTCTAGTAATTTTGTTTCTTGAGTTAGTTTATTAAGTGAAGCTTTGCTAACGGTTTGTTGAGCAATAGCAAGAGCCATCGCTCCTATATACACACCAACTCCAATTGCTGGAATAATACCACCTGAAGTGATAGCGGTGGTGGTAAGTAAAAATATACTAGCAAGACGACAACCAGTTTCGCTAACTGCAAAAGTGCAGATGTTATTAATTGTATTTTTACAAGTTTCATAGATAGTATTTACTATAGGATGGTTACGGATAAATTCATCTTCAAAGGTTTTATATGGCAAATAAACTCTTTTGTGCCAAAGATATCTTAACCCTGGTTTACTACCATGTTTAGCAATGAATTTATAAATAGGATTTTTATTTATAGTGTTAAGTCTAGTAATTTTTTCTGGAGTTAGATTATCAGTAAGTAGACCAAAAGTATCTTCAGGTTTGCTAAAATCTTCTTTGGTGATTTCTAGATCTTTTTCAAGTATTTCTATAGGATGATCATAATTTTTATTGGTAAGATAAAATATTTTTCCTTTGTCTTTGTAAATATAAACGGTATTTTGTTGAACTATTTCTAGATCAGGTTTTTCAGGGCAAAGCTTTAAGTCGTCGTAGCCTAAAAGGGAGTCTACGCCAGATATTACTGGTTCGATAGCATCACGAATTTTCCCCATTAAATTAAAAGAGGTAAATGTCTGATAGATTTGTGAGAATGTGTAGCTGTCAAACATTATATATTTAGCTTATCTATTATAAGTAATTATCTATGTTGATTATAGCATCTAATAGTTAATTTTATACTAAAAATCATTATTTTTATGATTATTTAAAGGGATAGCGGTATTTTTTAAAAAAATCTTCTATACTTAAGAAGATAAAGTAAATATAATAGTCCAAAATATAAACTCCCAATTTGATAGATTCTAGGAAAATATTGACTTCTTCAATTATAAGAGGTATATGGTAATGGGTTTAGCAGTAGATATAGATAGATGTCATTTAATTTAGATTCAGTAGTAATTTCAGGTAGAGAAGTATATCCAATTGTCGAAGGCGGCAAAGGGATTGCTATTAGTAGTGGTCAAACATCAGGTGCTTTTGCAGCAGCGGGTGCTGTTGGTACGTTTTCTGGAGTTAACGCTAGTTTTTATGATGATAATAATGCTCGTATACCATACGAATATAAAGGACAAACTAGAAGAGAGCGTCACTTCGAATTAATCAAATTAGGAATTAAAGGTGGTATAAGTCAAGCGCAAATAGCGCATGATTTAGCTGGAGGTAATGGTCCTGTCCATATGAACATTCTTTGGGAAATGGGTGGAGCTGAGGCTATTTTAGAAGGAATTCTTGAAGGTGCTAAAGGGTTGATCAATGGCGTAACTTGTGGAGCAGGAATGCCTTACAAGCTTGCTGAAATTGCTAGAAAATATAATATTTATTATTATCCTATAGTTTCTTCGATGCGAGCGATGAGAGCTCTTTGGAAAAGATCATATCATAAAAATCCTGAATTATTAGGTGGGGTAGTTTACGAAGATCCATGGCTTGCTGGAGGGCATAATGGCCTTTCTAATAGTGAGAATCCTACTGTTCCAGAGGATCCATATCCTCGAGTAGTGGAATTACGTAAATTTATGGATGAAGTAGGGCTTAGTGCTGTGCCAATTATTATGGCTGGTGGAGTTTGGCATCTCAATGAATGGGCCCATTGGCTGAGGAATCCAGAAATTGGTAAAATTGCTTTTCAGTTTGGCACTAGACCAATTTTAACTCAAGAAAGTCCAGTCTCTAAAGAATGGAAAGACAAATTATTAACCCTTAAAAAGGGGGATATTTATTTAAATCGTTATAGCCCAACAGGATTTTATTCGTCAGCGGTAGAAAATAATTTTATTAAAGAATTGCAAGGTCGTGAGCAAAGACAGGTGTCTTATGCCATGAGTCCTGGTGAACATTATGATACTGCTTTAGCGCTTGGACCAAGAGGGAGGCCTGTTTATATTGCGGCTGCTGACCTGAGTCAAGTGAGGGAGTGGATGGTTCAAGGTTATGATGAAGCTATGAAAACCCCAGATTCTACGATAATTTTTGTAACTAAGGATCAAGCCAATCACATTTTATTAGATCAAATTAATTGTATGGGTTGCTTGAGTCATTGTAAGTTTAGCAATTGGAAAGATCATGATGATTTTTCAACTGGAAAAAAAGCCGATCCTCGTAGTTTTTGTATTCAAAAGACGCTTCAAAACATTGCTTATGGTAATGATGTAGAGAATGAGTTGATGTTTGCTGGTCATAATGCTTATCGATTTGCAGGTGATGAATTTTATAAAAATGGTTTCGTTCCTACGGTAAAGCAGTTAGTGGATCGTATTCGCTTGGGTTATTAATCTAGATTTAGATAAAGTTTTGTTTAAGAAAAGCGTTTCAAATGAATTAATATATTGACAAATGAATTTAAATTTGCCAAACTAAAATTAAAGTAAAAGAGCGTAGACTACGCGTCTAGTCGCTTGAAATAAATAGTTAAGGATCTAGTATGTTATTGAAGAATATAGAATCGTATATTGCCGAGAATGAAAATCGTAGTGAAGAAGAAAAAGACCTAATGTCTGACGTTAGGTATGTATGTAAGTCTTGCTCGTTGATTACCGAGTCTTTGCAAAAAGGTTGTGATGTTATGCAGATGCCTAATGGTGATATCATTATAACTGAGTTAAAAACAGTAATTTTTCAATATACTTGGGATGATAAGAAGGGTAAATTGGTGCGCACTCAAGCTGGCAACAAGTTGCGTAAAATGAAACCAAGAAAGCCTAGAAAAGTTGTTAATAGCTTTGAAGAAGAGACGGTAAAAACAAGAGAATTAGTATAGTCTTGAATCTCTTTAGAGGATTTAAGATAAAATCTGTAAATAAACAACAAAAATATTGACTGTTAATGAAAAGAGTGGCTTAATAGCAGAAATTAATTGGAGATATTGTTATGAGAATTGTAAACTCTTTAAAGAGTGCTAAGAAAAGAGATAAAGACTGTTTTGTGGTTAATCGTCGTGGACGTAAATTTGTCCTGCACAAAAAAAACAAGCGTTTAAAAGCGCGTCAAGGGTAATATATCCTTAAAAATTTTATTTTTTATAAAAGCCCTGACTGTTAATCAGGGCTTTTTTTTATTTGAGGTGTTTTATGAATCAATTGCAGCTAGATTTTTCTCTATCTGATAATGCTTGTAAGCGTATAGCGTTCTTAATTGCTAAAAGAAATGATCCGCAGGTAAAGCTTCGTATTTCAGTTGAAGGTGGAGGGTGTTCAGGATTTCAGTATCGTTATGATTTTGTTGACGAGCAACCTACTCAAGATGATCTATGTATAGAGCGAGATGGAGCAAAGGTATTGATTGATAAAATATCGCTTGAGTTAGTGAAAGGAAGTATTTTAGATTTTAGCGAAGATCTAAATGGTGCTTATTTTCAAATAAAAAACCCTATTGCTGCTAGTGGATGCGGTTGCGGAAATTCTTTTAGCATTTAGTGTCGGTTCCTATATTTTTATAATATAATTAAATATACCAATCTAATTCCCTCCTTTTTGTTGTAAAGCAATAATCTATTTTTAAAAATCCTAAGTTGTTCAAGAGTAAGAAGTTATTGCTCTTATCTTCATGTCGTCCATGATAAGGAAATTGATGTTTTTCTTGTTGACCGTAGAATTTATATATTATATATTAGGCAACATTGTTAATAATTATTAATTACAAACAAAACAATTGTTAATTATATTACATGTAAAATCTAGTACTAAGGATTTAAAAATGCTTAGGTGATTGTAGAAATTATATTTGTAATATGAATATAGTTTTTTATAGAAGGGAAGAAAAAATGACTGATGAAGTAGATGGCGTAGCAGGCTTTAATAATGAAATAGGAAGCTCAGATGTAGGTGATAATACAGATCAATTGGAAAGTATATTAGAAGAATTTGATGGAGCGCGAGATAAGCTTGAACAGGGGATTGGAAGACTTAAACATAAATTTAATCAAAAAGATGATGAGCTTAAACATTGTGAAATAGAAAAATTAGCAGCTATAGAGAGAAGAGATCTTGCTGAAACAAAGGTGAATAATACTGAAGTAGCTAAGAATAAATCTGATAGTACATTAGCTATTTGTAAAAAAGATAAAGATAAAGCTCTTAAAGATAAGAAGAACGCTGAGTCTGCTAAGACAAAAGCTGAAGGAGAGAGAGAAGGTTTTAAAAAAGATTTAGTTACTCGTACAAGTGAAAGAGATACTTGCATTTCTGAAAAAGGTACAATTCTAGAAGCTAAGGAAAAAGCTGAAAGTGATTTAGTTACTCGTACAAGTGAAAGAGATACTTGCGTTTCTGAAAAAGGTACAACTCTAGAAGCTAAGGAAAGAACTGAAAGTGATTTAGTTACTCGTACAAGTGAAAGAGATACTTGCGTTTCTGAAAAAGGTACAACTCTAGAAGCTAAGGAAAAAGCTGAAAGAGAGTTGGTTACTTGTGAAAATGATAATCTTAGAAAAGACCTAGTCATTAAAAATTTCAGTAATGTACAAAATAAAATACCAATAAGTCTTGATGATTCACTACCAGGGCCGGTTAAATGTGTACATTATGTTAATAATTTTTATATGACAATGGAGTTCAATAATAAGTTAATCAAAGCTTCGAAGCCATCTTCTTTCTATAAAGACTTATGTTTAAAGCCTGAAGGAACTCCAGATTTGATAACATGTTTTATAGGTAAGAATTATTACGATCTAACACATGTATGTGGTGAGATTGCAGGTTGGTATGATAACTAAAAATAAAAGCTACTCACTGGAGAGTAGCTTTCATTTTAAATGGTTTTAAGTTTTTATTGAGATTTATTAAAAAGGCATTTTGAACCCAGCTGGTAAGTTCATTCCGCCCATTAGTCCTGAGAAATTATTTTCTGAATCTTCATTGAGTTTCTTTTTTGCGTCATTAAACGCGGCTACAATTAAATCTTCAAGAATTTCTATTTCATCAGGGCTAGCTAATTCTTTGGAAATTTTTATTTTTAATAAATCTCCTTTGCCACTGATAGTAAGGCTTACTACTCCGCCGCCAGCATTACCTGTATATTCTTGTTCAGCCAGTTTTTCTTGAGCTTCAAGCATTTTTTTTTGCATTGACTGAGCTTGTTTCATCATATTTGCGATATTAACCATTTTATTTCTCTCTTAAAGTTCTAGCTTTTTCTATTTTCCATTCTCTTTCTTTGAGACTGGCTCTCTTGTCATAGAGATGTTTTCCTTTTGCTAAGGCCAACTCTATTTTTACCTTATTTTTGTTATTTAAATATAATGATAATGGTACCAAAGTATAGCCCTTTGTTTTTATCTTACCAAGAAATTTATTTAGCTGACGTTTGTGAAGTAGTAATTTTCTTGGTCTTCTAGAGTCATGATTAAATAGCTTGTTAGTTTTTTCATATTCAGCAACATGAGCGTGAAACAAGAAAATTTCCTCACCAATATTACTAGCAAAAGCTTCATTAAGGCTAACATTACCAGCTCTAATTGACTTAACTTCGCTGCCCTCAAGCATGATGCCAGCTTCTATAGTCTCTTCAATGAAATATTCATGACGAGCTTTACGATTCTGTGCGATTACTCGCTTAGCTAATGGATTAGTTTGAGCGGTCATATAATTTTACTTTTAAAGCTTCTAATGTTTCGCGAACTAATTTTTTATTGCTTTCAGATGGTGAAGTTAGAGGCAATCTCAGATCTGCTGAACATAATTCAAATTGGCTGGCTGCATATTTTACTGCTATTGGATTAGTCTCACAGAATAAGACTTCATTTAGTGGAAGTAACATTGCTTGTAATTCAATAGCATCTTTAATTCTATTGTTTTGCCAAAGATGATGTAATTTAACCATTAAAGATGGAACGATATTGGCGGTAACTGAAACTACTCCGACAGCTCCTTGTGAGTAGTAAGGTAAAGCAAGGACATCATCGCCAGTAACGATTTCAAAATTATCATCGAGTTTTTGTTTTAACTGAGTACATCTAATTGGATTAGCTGAACAGTCCTTTAATGCTGTTATTCTTGGAAGTTGAGCAAGTCTAATTATGGTTTCATTATTTATATCAACGCAGGTGCGCCCTGGAGCGTTATAGAGTAGAATTGGTACATTAGTCACATCATGAATAGCTTTAAAATGTTGATATAATCCTTCTTGAGATGGCTTGATATAATAAGGTGAGACCAGCATTACGCCATCTACTTTTAATTCTTGTGCTTCTTGAGTTAACTCAATACTGTTAAAGGTAGAGTTTAATCCGGTATTGGCGATAATTGGTACTCGCCCTTTTGATATCTTAACAGCTGCTGAAACTATTTGAATAAACTCTTCTCTGGTTAAACTTTGTCCTTCACCAGTTGAGCCGCCAATTACTAAGCCATGAATACCTGATTCAATTTGCCAATTGATCATTCGCTCAAAACTTTTAATATCTACTTCTCCATGTTTAAAAGGAGTGATTAAGGCAGTAAAAATACCTTTGAACATAATAAATTACTCTCTATAAGGATTATAATATGATTGCTAACAATCTAACTCTAATTCTTTGATTTGTAAATATAAGAGACAGTTAAAAAGAGATATTTGTTTATATAATAGACCATTGTGCGATCTAAAATTATTACTTTAAAATATGCGAGGTCGTCATCTTCGTAACCAAGCAAAGCTTAGTTACGAGGATGACGCCTAACTTTAAAAGAGTACAGCATTGTATTATTTTGACAGCTTGTTTACATAACATGTTTCATAAGAAGCTGGCTTTAAGTGACGATTTATTGTATAAAATTATGAAAATTTAATAGTTTGAGGAATTTATGCTACGTTTTATTATTTGTTTTTTATGTTTGTTGATAACCGGTAGCGCTGAAGCTAAGTGGGCAAGCGTTGAAGAAGCTGCAATTAAGCAAGATATTTATAACTTGGATATTACGGTGGATAAAGATGGTGCATATAAACAAGTAATAGAGTCTCAATTTGAAATATTAAAAGAAGCTGGTCGTGAAGAAGCTGCTCATTATACGGTATATTATAATGCTGATAGTGAAAAAGTTGAAATTTTAGAAGCAAAAACTATCTATCAAGGTAAAGAATATAAAATTGATAAGAAATTTATTGAAGATAAACCACTAGCAAATGTTGGTTATGGGTTTGATCAAAGCCATCAAATTTTGCTTGCTTTTCCAAAAGCAGAAGTTGGTGCTAAAATATATTTAAAATATAATAGAGCTACCTTAAAATCTCCATTAGATAATTTCTTCGATGTATTGCTGGATTTTGGTTATAGAGAATGGATCACTAGTGCTAATATCAAGATAAAATCAGCAATAGCATTGCATATGTTGGTCAATGATCCTGAGAAAGCATTAAAAATTACTAGAGATAGAGAAGATAGTTTTCATGATATAGAAATTACTCTGACTAAGGAGCTATACAGAGCAGTTATAAATGAATCAAGTAACAGCCTCTTTGATGAAAAAATGGCTACTTATGTTTCCATATCAAGTATTAAAAAATGGGAAGATTTATCGATGCTTATTAGCAAGCAAAATTATAACAAGTTCTATAAACAAACTCTGCCAGATACTTATCTAGAGATTATGCAAGAAGCATCTAAAGGGCAAAGTGAAGTAGAGCAAATAAATATAGTAACCTCTAGACTTAATGATAAAATTCAGTTTATGAGTGATGCACGCTCAATCAATGGGCGCTTTATGCCAAGAGATTTAGAGCAAACTAGCAAAAGCCAATTAGGTGATTGTAAAGATTTTTCAGCAGCAACTTTAGCAATTTTAAATAAGATGGGCTATAAAGTGCAATTTGCTTTAATTATGCGTGGAGAAGGAAGTTTTTTTCCTATCACTTTGCCAGAAATGAGAGCGTTTAATCATGTTATAGTTAAGGTAACTGCTAAAGATGGGAAGATATATTGGATAGATCCAACTAATATCCAAAGTATGGCTGATGGGATTTTTCCAGATATTGCTAATAAGCCAGTATTGGTATTGGATAGTGAGCAGCCGATTTATGAAAAGACACCACAAGTTAATCCTAGCCATGCTCAGTTTATCCATAATTTAATTATCGAGAAGATTGGCGATAATAAAATTATCGAGAAAGGTAATGTTACTCTTAAAAATGAAGAAGCCGCTCCTTTGACTGCGATTGAGTTATATTCTTCTAAGGAAAGCATCAGTAATATTGTTTTCTCAAGTCTTAGCGGAACTAATTTAAGTGATGATAATGAGAAAAATATTACCTTACCAGATCTTAAATCAAGAATAGTAAAGGATATTTCAATTGATTATTCTTATGTACAAGAAAATAAATTATTTAAAACTAATTTAGGTCAAGCTTTTAAATTGAGTTATAATAAATTTGGCTTATCTGATTATATCCATATTCCTCAAGATGCGGTAACGGATATTTATATAGGTAATCCGTATAGCTTTAAGAGGCAAACTATTTTTAAGAATATAGATGTAAAAAATGCTGAAGCACTAAATGTAGAGATTGATAATAAATGGTTATCTCTTTCTCGCAAATTATCCTTTAAGGATCGTAATTTAACTATCGATGAAATTATTATCGTAAAGCAAAGTTTAATTCCTAATAGCGATCTAAAAACCCCTGAGTTTCTTATTTTAAAGCAAGAATTAGAACAGAATTATAGAGATGTTTCCATAGTTTTTAATTAAGAGCTTTATATCCAAGGGTTAAATTATCTTAATAATATATATTGACTAACCAAAAGTAATAGTTAGTATGATCTTCTCACGGAAGATAGAGCAGAGAAAATAACAATTTATATTTAGGAGAAAGCAAATGGCTACAGATGAAAATGGTAATACTGATCTAATGCAGGCAGTATTAGGTAGAAATATTTCTGAGATAAACAGACTTACCGGCATAATAAGTGATGAAGAAAAAGAAGCTGTAAATAACAAAGGTTATACAGCATTAATGCTTGCTACCATACATGGTCTTTTAAAAGAAATGCAAGCATTGATAAATGGTGGTGTGGATATTGAAACAACTGACTCTAGAGGTTATACAGCTTTACTTATAGGCGCTGAGCAAAATATGCTTGAATCTTTAGAAAAGCTTAGAGAAAATGGCGCAAATATGAGAGCGCTAAATGAGTTTGGTCAGACGGGCATAATGATCGCAGCTGAATTAAATCATCTTGATGCTATAGAGGTTCTTACAGAGATAGAAAGCGAAGAAAATACGGAAATCATGGAAATTACGGATGGCCGAGGCTATACCGCCATAATGCTTGCTGCTGAGCAAGGTCATGCTCCTGCTACAAGAGTGTTACGAGCTAATGGAGCAAATGTAAACGCTGTGGATAACAGAGGCTATAATGCTGTAATGATTGCTGCTGAATTAGATCATGCTAATGTCATCGAAGCGCTCGCCGAAGATATGTCTACAGAGGAAGGAGAAGATCTGGGTGTAGACCTAGAAGCTAGAAGTAATGAAGATTATACAGCTACAATGATTGCTGCTAAAAAGAATAAAGTAGCAGCTTTAAAAGTTCTCTTAGATAATGACGCTAATGTTGATGCTAGAACTTATGATGGAGGTCTAACCGCTTTAATTATTGCGCTTCAAAGAAATAAGACTGAAGCAGCCTTATTGCTTTTAGAATATGGAGCTTCTGTGAATTCTGTAGAAGGAAGTGATGAAGGTTCTTCAGAGGAAGGAAGTGATGAAGGTTCTTCGGAGAAAGAAAGTGATGAAAATTCTGTAAAGGATGATGGTTTAAGGCCACTAATGTGCGCTTCGCATCATGGTAATATTGATATGATTAAAAGGCTTATGGCCAAAGGAGCTAATATTAATGATGTAAGTGGAGGTGAAAGTGGAGGTGGTGAATCTGCTCTCTCAGCTGCAGTTGAGGCAAAAAAAATAGAAGCTATTGAATTTCTTGCAGCTAATGGTGCTGAAGTAAGTGAGGTATATGAAAATGAAGAGTTAGATAGGATTATTGTTGCTAATCAGCCAATTTTTTATTTATTAAATACTGCAGAAATTATTGATAGAATTTTTGCTGGCGAAGAATTAGCAGAACAAGAAGAAGAATTTATTACCAACGTCAATAATCAATTTAATTGGGATTTAGCAGCTAAACGTTTGGTGTCTTTATGCATTATAAATAGTGAAGGTGATATAGATAAGGCTGAGCAATTATTTCGTGATAGTTTTCCTCGTTGGTCACGCATAGCAAGAGAAGATATTAATCTAAGTGAAGTTATTGCAGAGTTATTATCAATTCCAACTGACTATTTAAACCTAGGGCATGTAGAAACTCTTGGTCATCTTCGCGTCATTAGCGAATCTTTATATGAAGATGCTGTTGGTCCAGTATATAAAAAAAGGGCTCGTGAGGATGATTGGATGACATTGCCAAGAAGACAGTATGTAAGAACTGATAGAGATGAAGAAGACGAAGAAAGCCAATCATCTACGGAGATTGATGAAGATAATGTAAGTGATGGAGAAGATGATCCTGAAGAATTATCTGGCGAAGAAGGTGAAAATGATGCTAATGATACACTAGCTTCGGGACAGATTATCACTGATGGTAATACTCAGGCTACTCAACAAGGAAGCTCTTCATTAAACACGCTAAGCGATGAGCAAGAGAAAGCTGAGAAGCAAATCGTAATAGTGGAAACTAAAGTTGAAGATAATGTTGATCTTAATACATGGCTTGAAACTATGTTTGCTGGTTGGGGAGATATGCCACAATGGATGCAAGATAACATTATTAACTCATCCCCTGTGCAAGCTATACTTCAATCCATAACAGAAAAAGAAGCTATATATAATCCTAAATCTATAGCAGATAAATTTGCAGAAATATTTGTTATTGAAAAGAGAGATGATGAAAGCGAATCTACTCAAGATAATAGTAACGAAAAAGCTACTTGTGCAAAAGTTCCTTTGGAATTAGTTGATGCAAGCTTTATGGATAATGCATATAAAGTAGGTACTGTTATTGTACCGATATTAGCTGGGTGTCTTTTTCCAGCAATAGCTTCAGGTGCATTTGGTAAAATGCCTTTTGGAAGTCTAGTGGAAGCGGTTTCAGATATAATTGGTGAAATTACATTTTTAGAGCTGCAGTAGAAGCAGTCTAGCGCTGCTTTTTGTCTTAAAGTTAAAATCGACGTCATTTTCGCCAAGCTAGCTTGGCGAGAATTTAAAAAAAAATCGTAATGTCTTTTAATTAAAGCATGCGCTTAAATCATCAGATGCGCCAAGTTCTTGCAGGTTTTTTACCAATTCAAAAATATCTGGTGTATAAAGATTTCCACTAAAGTAATCTTCTGAAGTTAAATATTCATGTACTTTTTCATCAGAGTTCATTAACTCTAAAAGGAATTTTGCATTTGGTGTTTGGCTGTGATCAATAGCGTTAGTCGAAAAATCAAGTTTATATTGAAAAACGCCTCTGAGAGCATGCACTGCATGTGGAGAAGCTGTTTCTGAATCATATCTTAATATGGCTTGTATAGAGCATTCCAACGCAAGGCTTGATTTACCTTGAGTCATGTAATTTGTAGTCAATTCGTAAATATATTGGTCGCCACCGCCATTTTTAAACGCTTCTATTAAATTTTCATTAGAAGTTATGATAGCCATACTTATTTCTCCATATAATTTTTTGTAATAGTTTTAAAATTATTTTTTAACATTATTTTTTAACATCTTTTTTAGGAAGAGGTTTTGGTTTAATTGGCATATTTCTAGCTTGTAGAGGTTTAAGAATGTCAGCAATCATTCCATCTATGCGTTTAATATCGTCTTTATCTGTTTGAGTGCCATTAAATAAACCTAATATGCTATGTCCCATATTACTCCATAATAAGTTACCATTCTTAGCATCGATAATTGCAATTAGCATAGTTGCAGAATCAGAGTTATCAAGGGCATTAGAGTATCCAGTGAGCATGGCTCCAATAAAATCAGCTGTTCTGGCGCCATTAGTTTTGATGGCTCCACTATAGTCAGTGATCAATATTAGATCACTATGAGTTTTTTCACCTAATTCGATAGCTATTTTGCCTAAATTTTGGTTAATAGAAAATGCTTTTTCCTCTTCCCATCTAGCTGGAGTATATAATTCTTTACTGACTAGAGCATATTCATCTCTAAGCGGCATTACTAAGTTATTAAGATGCTGTTCGGCAATCGTTTTTTTATGTAATAGTTGAACTCTATATCCTTTCTCTGCAATAGCTGCAACCATTTGTCTTTGGATTAAATCTTCCAAATTAAACTCGTAATCATACATTTTTTCTTTGCTGCCGAAAGCTCCTACGGTATGAATAGTAGCCACTGGAGGAATGATCAATACTTCATTATGTCTAATTATTTCAGTTTCATAGCCCGCATGATAACGCTCTAAAGTTGTAGGTTTAGCACAACCTATGGTGGACATAATAATGAAGGCTAGAAAAAATATATTTAAAAGACGCATAAAACTCAACCATTAAATAAGGTTATACCCATGCTCATTTAAGAGCATGAATGGGAGGGTTAATTATTTCGCAGCAATAACTCTGGTGCGTTTATCAGAGAAAATAATATATACTTTTTGTCCTACTGGAAGTGGATTATCAACGCCTTGAACAACAGTTACTAGACCGCTAGTAGTTGCAGAAGAAATTGCATTGCGCATTGAAGCACTTCCACCGTAGTAATTATCTTTTAAGTTAGTAGTATCCACTTTTACTATATATTCTAAGCCTTTACTTTCGCCTAGTTTTTGTTGTAATGCAGCTCCACCTAAGCCGCCAGCTATTGCTCCACCAACAGTAGCTATGCTGTTGCCACGTCCAACACTATCAGCTATTACGCCTCCTAAAATTCCTCCCGCTAGCATTCCACCCATGTTATCAGACATTTTATCGGTATCTTTAACAGTGACTGGACGAACGTCTACAATATGACCTTCAAGAGTTGAGCTTAAAGTTGAATCGCTAGTATATGTATTACTTGACAGATCACGAGCACAACTAGATAAAAGTGTTGATAAAGCGATAAATAGCATTAGATTGCGAAAAAATATTTTCATATAAGATCCTATGATTGATGATGTTAAGCCTAATATTATTGTTATGTAATATAACTTATAGATAAAATTTTGTAAACTAATAAATTTTTTGAAATAACTGCAATTATTAATGACAATTTTAAAAATCTATAGTAAACAATGTCTCAAATTATTAATGATATTAAAAATATGACCATAAATAAAAAAGCCCTTTTTCAATCTGCTACTAATATTGCTTTGGTGATAACAAGAGAAAAAAAGCCTTATGAAGCTATTTTTAAGTTAAGTGCAATATTTAGTAAATACTTAGTTAATAAATTTGAAGGTATAGATTTAAGACTTCCTGATGAATCTTTTGGACCGATTAAGCCATTATTTAAAGATGATTATGATGATTTTTAATACCAATTCCCATAATTAATTATACTTATCTAATTTATCATCTATTCAGGTGCTCACCTACTAAAATGTAGGCTGCATCCCTTCACGATTCAAATAGAATAAGTCTATTTTAATTCTGGAAATGGTATAGGTTAGTGGGATTTGAGTGGAAAATAGTGTAAAAATAATGCGATGATGTCACCCTTGGACGAGCAAAGCGAAGTCCGAGGGTCCAGATTAAATATCTTACAGCTTTGAATGTTTAAGGATTTTAAAAGATTTCAACTGGACCCTCGGCCTACGGCCAAGGGTGACGCCTATTATTGACTTTAGATTAAAAACCATCTTTTAGTAATTAAATGTCTAACCATGATAATTATTGATTCGCTCTTCAATCATCGGTCTGAAATGGCGAACCAATCCTTGAATAGGCCAAGCGGCTGCATCGCCAAAGGCGCAAATGGTATGGCCTTCAATTTGTTTGCTTATTTCAATTAAACGATCTATCTCAGCAATTTTAGCATTGCCTTCAACAAAGCGCATCATTATTCGCCACATCCACCCGGTACCTTCACGGCATGGAGTGCATTGCCCGCAAGATTCATGCATATAAAATTTACTAAGCCGAGCGATGGCATAGATAAGGTCAGTTGATTTGTTCATTACGATTACAGAGGCAGTTCCAAGTCCAGACTGTACTGCCCTTAAGCTATCAAAGTCCATTAAAATAGTATCGCAAATTTGCTTAGGAATCATTGGTACTGATGACCCACCTGGAATTACGGCAAGTAAATTATCCCAACCACCAATCACTCCGCCTGCATGTTTTTCGATTAATTCTTTTAAGGGGATGCCCATTTCTTCTTCAACATTGCATGGTTTATTAATATGTCCAGAGACAGAAAATATTTTAGTACCAGTGTTATTGGGGCGACCAAGCCCTGCAAACCATTCAGCGCCGCGTTTTAAAATTGTTGGAACTACAGCGATGGATTCAACATTATTAATGGTGGTTGGACAGCCATAAAGGCCAGCACCAGCAGGGAAAGGAGGTTTCATTCTGGGCATGCCTTTTTTACCCTCTAAGCTTTCTATTAGAGCAGTTTCTTCTCCACAAATATAAGCGCCAGCACCACGGTGCAGATATATATCTATGTCATAACCAGATTTGCAAGCATTTTTGCCGATCATGCCTTTGGCATAAGCTTCATCAATCGCTTGTTGGAGGATTACAGCTTCAGCGTAAAATTCGCCACGAATATAGATATAACAAACATTAGCACCAATAGCTAAGCTACCAATAACACAGCCTTCTAATAATTTATGCGGTTCATTACGCATAATTTCACGGTCTTTGCAGGCGCCAGGTTCGCTTTCATCAGCGTTGACTAATAAATAGTGAGGTTTTCCTGAATCTTTAGGCATAAAAGACCATTTCATTCCAGTAGAAAAACCAGCTCCACCTCTGCCGCGTAGGCCTGAGGCTTTTGTTTGCTCAATAATCCATTCGCGCCCCTTCGCTAAGATATCTTTAGTGCCTACCCAATCTCCACGCTCTTGGGCCGCTTTAATGCCAATGTCTTTAAAGCCATGTAAATTGGTGAAAATGAGGTTTTCTTCTTTTAGCATTATGGTTCCTTATATCAATAATCCTATGGATTATATAATAATTTTATTAGAACCACAATTGTCCATTAAAATATTTTTAACCTCATTTACAAATGTAATTAGTGAGATATTAAACTACATTTAAACTTATGACTTAAGTTAAGAGGCTTAATCTTTATTATTGACAGAGTAATATTTTAGTATAGATTAAAATATCTCGTAACAACTAATAAATTTACTATTTTTTATTTAGTAAGTTAATAAAAATAAATAGGAAAAATTTATCAATGTCAATTTCAACAACAAAAGAAAATATTCAAATATTCTGCAGTAAGAATAAACAATCTGCAAAAAATATAGTTTATATCCCTGAAAAAAAAATACCATGTATTGCTGGTAATGCCACATGTCCAGAAGGATATAAATTAGACAAATTTCTGTGCTGGGATAAGCCTCTTTATGGAGAGGTGATCTCATCATATTGTTGTGTTTATCAAGGTGATAGTGAGATATAATACCAATTCCAACAATTAAGTATACTTATCCAATTTATCATCGATTCAGGTGCTCACCTACTAAAATGTAGGCTGCGCGCCTTCACGATTCAAATCGAATAAGTCTATTTTAATTCTGGAAATGGTATAATTACAAATAAGAAGGAAAGATTATCAGGCTCTAAATGTAAAGTAGATAATTTTTCCTTTAGCTGAATTATTAATATCGTATGTACTAACTAGCTTCTGAAGATTTTCGTCCTGTTTGAGAACCTATTTTTACTTCTTTGCCTTTGCTTAAATTATCTAAAATTTTTGCCATCGATTTTGAATCTAGATCTTCATAAAAATCATCATTAATTTGGATCATTGGTGCATTAGCGCAAGCGCCTAAGCATTCAACTTCACAGAGGCTGAACATTCCATCAGAAGTTTTTTCGCCTAGATCAATCCCCAATTTTTCTTTGCAGGTATTTTTGATATCATCAGCTCCACGTAGCCAACATGGAGTAGTTCCACATAATTGAATATGATATTTACCCACTGGGCTTAAATTAAACATAGTATAAAAAGTGGCTATTTCAAAAACGCGCATTGGCGGCATCGAAAGAATTTCACCAACATAATCTATCGCTGCCATCGGTAGCCAATTATGATGCTGTCTTTGCGCAAGTTCTAATAAAGGTAATACTGCACTTGCTTGACGACCCACTGGGTATTTAGCAATATGCTTTTTCGCGAGTTCCAAATTTTCTTTTGTAAACACAAAAGATTCTGGCTGTTCTTCTTTCGGTGCTGGCTGTCTAACGCTCATCGATCAATTTCTCCAAAAACAACATCTAAACTACTAATATTGGTCACTACGTCAGCAAGCATATGGCCACGTGACATAAAGTCAAGCCCTTGTAAGTGAGCAAAGCCAGGTGCTTTGATCCGACAGCGATATGGTTTATTAGTTCCATCAGCTACTAAGAATACGCCAAATTCACCTTTAGGTGCTTCCACCGCTACATAAGTTTCCCCAGCCGGTACATGATAGCCTTCAGTATATAATTTAAAGTGATGGATTAATGCTTCCATTGAATGTTTCATTTCTGCTCTTGGAGGAGGAGCTATTTTACGGTCTTCGGTTTTGACATCTCCTGTAGGCATTTTATCAATACATTGTTTGATAATTCGCAATGATTGATACATTTCTTCAATTCTTAGCAGGTAACGATCATAACAATCACCATTTTTACCGATTGGGATATCAAAGTCTAATTCACTATAAACATCATATGGTTGGCTTTTACGTAAATCCCAAGCAAAACCTGAACCACGCAACATTACCCCACTAAATCCCCAATCAAGAGCTTGCTCCTTAGTTACTATTCCTATATCAACAGTTCGCTGTTTAAAGATCCGATTATTGGTTAGTAAATTTTCAGTATCATGAAGGATCTTTGGAAAGCTTTCAGCAAAAGCGGCTATTTCTTCTAGCAATCCCGCTGGTAAATCTTGCGAAACTCCACCTGGACGAAAATAAGCAGCATGCATTCTTGAGCCTGAGACTTTTTCGTAGAAAGTCATAATTTTTTCGCGCTCTTCAAAGAGCCAAAGGAGGGGGGTGGTGGCTCCCACATCCAAACCTTGAGTGCCAACATTTAAGCAATGATTTAAAATTCTAGTAAGTTCAGAGAATAATACCCGAATATATTGACCGCGTATTGGTACTGTACAATTTAGTAATTTTTCAACTGCTAAGGCAAAAGCATGTTCTTGGCACATTGGTGAAACATAATCCAAGCGATCAAAGTAAGGCACTGCTTGCAGATAAGTTTTATGCTCAATTAATTTTTCAGTACCACGATGAAGTAGGCCAATATGAGGATCAGCTCTAGTGATTACTTCACCATCCATTTCTAGGATCAGTCTTAAAACTCCATGAGCAGCTGGATGCTGAGGACCAAAATTAATGGTCATATTTTTGATGTTGACTTCATTACTCATGTTTTTTTCTCCGCTTTTTCATCACCTGGAAGAACGTAATTTGGGCCTTCCCACGGACTTAAAAAGTCAAAACTGCGAAAATCTTGAGGTAAGCTCACCGGTTCATAGATTACTTTTTGTTGGGATTCATCATAGCGTACTTCTTTATAACCAGTAAGCGGAAAATCTTTGCGCAATGGGTGGCCTTCAAAGCCATAATCAGTAAGAATTCTTCGCAAATCTGGATTATCAATAAAGTAAATGCCAAACATATCCCATACTTCGCGCTCGTACCAAATGGCAGCGCTAAAAAGATCGGCTATTGAATCTATTTCTTGTTTATCGGCAATTGAAAATTTTACGATAATTCTTTTATTATCATAGATATTGAGCAGATTATAGATTATTTCAAAGCGCTGCGGTCTATCTGGATAATCAACAGCAGATAAATCAGTGAGTAAATCAAATTTTATCTTTTTGAGATAATCTATAATGTCTCTAATATCTTTCTGTCTAGCAGTTAAAGAAAGCAAGTAACCATCTTCACTTATAGTGAATAATTTATCCTTTAGAGCTTTAGTAATTTTGTCTAACATTAGCGTTTAATCACTCCGGTTCTTCTAATCTTTTTTTGTAATTGCATTATTCCATAAAGCAAGGCTTCGGCGGTTGGTGGGCAGCCTGGTACATATATATCGACTGGAACTACTCGATCACAACCACGCACAACGGCATAAGAATAGTGATAATATCCGCCTCCATTAGCGCAGCTTCCCATTGAAATAACCCAACGCGGTTCAGCCATTTGGTCATATACTTTACGTAAAGCAGGAGCCATTTTATTGGTTAAGGTGCCGGCAACAATCATCACGTCTGATTGCCTCGGGCTTGGTCTAAAAACCAGTCCCAAACGATCTAGATCATATCGACTAGCGGCCGCTTGCATCATTTCCACTGCGCAGCAAGCAAGGCCAAAGGTCATTGGCCATAATGATCCTGTTCTAGCCCAATTAACTAGATCTTCCATTTTAGTAAGGATAAAGCCTTTATTGCTGAGCTCTTCACCGACCACTCCCATGGCGTAGTCTTGATTTGTTTCTAACTGCTTAAAGTCAATTGTCTTCATTCCCACTCCAAGGCTCCTTTTTTCCATTCATAAATGAAGCCGATGGTCAATAATCCTAAAAAGATCATCATTGACCAAAATCCTAATGTGCCTATCTTACTCAATGTAATGGC
Organism: Rickettsiales bacterium; assembly: GCA_947424995.1. Lineage (GTDB taxonomy): Bacteria > Pseudomonadota > Alphaproteobacteria > Rickettsiales > CANDYO01 > CANDYO01. The sequence continues at coordinate 28,656 of CANDYO010000001.1, forward strand.
CCAAGGGAATAAAAAGGTTATCTCAAGATCAAAAATAATGAATAAAATTGAAACTAAATAGAAACGGACATCAAACTCACTACGCGAATCCTGAAATGGTTCGAAACCACATTCATAAGGAGAATTTTTTTCTTTATCTGGTCTATAGCTAGCGAATAAAGTTGGGATTATTATAATAACCAAAGATAATACTAAAGCGATACATAAAAAAATTACAATTGGCAAATAATGAATAATATTTTGTTCTACAAGTTCATACATAATAATGGCTCAATCAAATAAGGGGCATGATATTTTATAAATGGAGATTGGCTTTTTGTCTATAGGAAAGACTATTGCACGAGGCGCCATTTATAAAAATATCTGTTAAGTATTGCGATGCCGTCACTCTTGAACGAGCAAAGCGAAGTTCGAGGGTGATGGTATCGTGTTGTTTTAATAGCTTACTTTCTATAAACAATATTTTGCACGAGGCAAAATGATTAACCTAATGTTCTATCATCGGCTTAATTTGCCTTCTGCTAGTACTATGTGTTAGGCTTTTTGATGCTGGTTCTCTTTCTGCATCAATAATCTGAGTAGCAACTTTGGTTGCTTTAACTTTTTGATCCTCTGATAAATCACTGAGCTCTTGCAGATTGGAGCTTTGTGAAGGTTTAGGTTTTGTCAATTCTTCAGCCTCAACAACCATTAATTCAATAGGAGTGATAATTTTTTTAGCGGCTTGTTGTATCTCTGCTTGTGATAATTTTTGGTTTGGTTCCTGAGTAGTTGAACATATTTCAATAAAGGCATTTTTGATCGCTGATAATTTTTCATTAACCTTCATTGTTTTATATTTAGCTGCACTATCTTTACGAGCAAAAAAGCCTTTCATCCTAGTCATTACATCAGTTCCTTCTAACTCCTCTATTGCTTTCTTACTTCTACCGCGAGCGAAGAAAGCTCTCATTTTAGTTAAGAGGGGTTGTTTCTCAAAAGAGGTAACCTTTTTTTCATAGTCAGATACTGCTCTACTGTAATTTTGATTGGCTGTTAGTTTTTCTGGATTACCTGGATAAATCTTTTCAGCTAATTTTAAAGACAGAGGTCTTGAATCTGCTTTAGTATTGTTATAGGTTTCTTCCATAGCTTTGCTTAGGACTTCTGAAAATTTTGAATTTTTTATAGAATTTATTCCATTATCAAGCATTACTCCTATTAAAACAGTGGTATTTTTTGGTGATAAAAGCCCTATAGTAACTGTATCTTTTGCAGCGGCCTCAAGAGCAATTTTTTTATCTTTTTGCGAATCTATTATTTGATTTAGTTGCTCAGCATTAGTTATTTTTGGTAGTAGAGCATCAAGTAATGGTTTACCTAAATTTTCATCTTTTATTGCTTTAGGAATAAGTATATCAACTAATTCTTGATTAAATTCTTTAGCTTTAGCAGCCTCAAATAATAAACCAGCAGCTAATTCTTTATCTTCTAATAATTTATCTATTGCTACTTTATATTCACCATCATGCAATGCTTCTAAAGTCTTTAAAGTTACATCCTTAGACCAAATGATATTTTTTGCGATTAAAATACTGAGTAGTTCACCATTTTTAGCAGTAGTTGCTTCATTTACGAAATCTTCATCTTCACTAGAACCCTTTGGGTTTTCTGGAATGAAAGCTGCTATCTCAGCATTTATAGCTTTTCGTTGTGCCGGGTTTTTAGCTTTATTACTACAATTAATTAATGCTACGCTAGGAGGGTCAACGTCTCTTGTTTCATAATCTATTTGTTGGTCTATTTTTTTTGTAACACCTTTAATGATTTTTTGAAATAATGTAGAATCAATATCTATATTATTTGCATTAGTTAAATACGTAGTAGCTCGGTCTGGATGTTGCAAAAGCTTTTCTACTGCTGTAGTTTGCTCCTTATTATGTAATAGCTTTAAGGCTTCAAGATCTACTTTAATCTCTGCAAGAGATACATGTTTTATTATTTCACTTAAGAGGTCAACTTCTTTATCCTTTAGAGTTTTATCAATTAAATTTTGAACATTTTCAGCTACTACCAAAAATTTAGCCGAATTTTTTTGGATTGTATCATAGATAACTCTTTTTTGGGCTGGATCTGCTTTATCTATTGATTCAACAAGTTGATCAGCCATATTTGTATTGAATTTAGGACTGGTTATAAGTTGAGTTACAATTATTGCCAATAACTCATCTGAGACCAGATTAAAGTCTCTAGTAAGCTTATTCATCGATTCTTTAATAAGCAGTAATGCTTGTTCAGGATCTTCTAGCATTTTTTCTACTGCACTTAAGTAACCAGTTTTATGTAATAATTGTAATGATTCTATTACCGAGGGAGTGTTAATAATTTTTCTACCATTGCTATGAAGTATAAGAATGTTTAGCAATTGAGGATTTTTAAAGCCAATGGTGTTTTGAATAGATTTTGTAAAATCGTTATCATTAGCATCTGTTATAAAGTTGCTTATATTTTTTTCAATTCTTTGATTGAGTTCATTTCTTCTTTCTGAAGATTTGATGCTATTGCTACAGTTAAATAAAATTTGTATTGCTGTATTATCTAATTTATTAGGGATTTTTGAGAGAATCAAATTAAATAAAGTATCGTCAATTGAATCTGATGATGCTAAATAGCTGATTGCCTCTTCTGGTCGTTGTAACAATTTTTCAGCTGCAGGATCATTAGTATCGTGCATTAACTTTAATGCTACCAAATTAGGTTCTATATCTGCACTAGAGTTATTTAAGATAAGAGCACTAACTAAACTACTATTTTTAGCATCAGATGCTTGTGCGATTATTTTATTGATGTCTATATGATCTATACATAAAAATTCACCTAAATGTTCAATAATTTTTTTGTTTAAAGTTTTCTGACTATCTGGATTTTTTGTTAAAAGATTGCTATGTTCAATAAGCTTATTAGTAAGCTTTTCTAAAACTTCATCGTTATCTTGATATTGTTCTTTGAATAATTCAATGGTCTTATCTAAAATTTCTGGCTTCTCTATCGCCATAATAATGCCGAATTGCAATGTTTTTTCGGTGAAAGTATCATCTAACTTTGAGCTAAATAAAGGGCTTCTTTGCAGAAAGTCAAGAAAATGTTTAGGAGTGTCTCCTGTAGGATTTTCTAATATAGGTTCTCCAGCTTTAGTTATTTCTTTGATGGTAAAGTCTCTAAGTTCATTCACTCCTTCTTCTCTGTCACCAGGGAGTCTATGACTAGGGCTATCTTGAGCAATTTCCATTACATTAATAGCTTTACGAAAATCATCATGATTATTGATTTGAGTTTTAATATACGCTTCAGTTATCTCTTTGAAACTGCCAATTAAAAATGCACTTGCGGGCATCTGTCCTATTTTTGTTTTAAGGGCTTGAATTGACTTGTGAACACTAATCATCTCAGCTTCTGTTGGTAGATTTTCTGCTGACAAATTAATTATATTATCTTCTTTCCCTATAATATTAGGATTACTATCTGCTTTGCAGATTATATGAGCCATATTAAGGAAGTGTTTTTGATCTGATTCAGGTAGAGAGGCAAAATTATAATTTTCTACTTTAACGCCTAATTTTTCTAATTTTTTTATTTCTAGATCTAGATCTAATACAGATAGAGGCCAAGTAGTATGATTGCTGACTTTAACTAATTCCTGAGCTAATTGATTAAGTACTTTTGGATTATTACGATTCTGTTCTTTAACAAGCTCAATAACTTGATGAAGCATTTCCGGTTGAGATGAAAATTTTTGCGCAGATGATCTAAAGTTTTCAACAGCAAAATTTAGTGCTTGGCTACCTATGCCAGCAGTGTCATCAAAAAGATCTGAACCTAATAAAGGTTTTTTCTGTAAAAATTCAGCAAATTCTTTTGCTTTATGAAATTCAAGATCTATTGAGATTAGGCCTAAAACAACTAGATCTGCTTTGGTTAATGCGGCGTTTGGATCTATAGTTTCTAGTCTTGTAAGTCCTGCTTTTACTGAGATATATACATCATCTAACTCTTTGCTATTAGGAATTTTTTCTTTTGCATCTTTATATACTTTTTCTAAAGCTACGGCTGTAGTTGGTATGGCTTCATCTGTATCATATTCGCCTTGATATTTTCCTTGTTCTGTCAGTAATTTTCCTGCTAAATCAAGAAAGTCAGTACCTGCGGTTCTAGCTAATATATTTCTCTTTTCTGTGGTTAGGATATCTGAAGCTTTAAAATCAGCGAGCTTCTCCTTAGCTAGGATTGCTTCGCCTTTTTTCTGAATTAACTTTTCTGCATGTAATTTACATTCGATAAAATCTTTAGAAGAACAGTTTTTTTTTGCTTCGGTTATTATGGAATTTACATTAGCAAATTTATTTTGTTCGCATGCTTGAGTGATTTGGTTTTTAATTAGTAATTTATTAGGTATTGAACCCAGAGTATATCCTCCTAAATCGGCGCCTAGATTTTTAATTGCTTCATCTAGTTTTATTGCAGATTCGACTGATTCAAAATTTTGAATAGTTTGAACTAACCGAGAAGATAGTTGATTAAGTACTTCTGGATTATCTGGGTTTTGCTCTTTAATTAATTCAATTACATTATGTAATATTTCAGGATGATCTTGATAGTTTTTTATAGCAAAGCTTAAGGCTTGACTTGCTATGCCAGCACCTTGGTCATCAGAGATATTATTACCTAGGATAGGATTTTTTTGCAAAAATTCATGAAATTTATCTACATTATTAAGAGCGAGGACTTTTTCGCCATCAATTTTAATTAATTCAGCAGCATATGATTTAAGGTTATCAAGTGCAATTTTTTTATATATATTTCCATCATTGGATATAAGTTCATTTATGGCCGCGTAATTACTAACTCCATAAGCCTGATTGATTTGACCTTTGATTTCGTCAACTTGTTGCACTTCTTGATCGGTTAATTCTTCTTTGACTTCAGAAGGAGAAAAGTGACGACCTTTAGCTGCAGCGACTAATACATCTTGTGCTCTTTTTGCTAAACGTTTTGCGGCTTCTTTCATGATAAACTATAAATTAGATTGCTTATATTGCTTTAATTTAAGCATTATATAGTTAAGAAAAGATTAATGAGGACTATTTTAAAGATCATTCTATGAGATATTGTTTATGTAAATCGATTAAAAGGTAATGCGATGACGTCATCCTCGAGGACAAGCTTTGCTTGGTCTCCGGAGATCCATGCTAAATTAAGCGCCCGAAGTGATTATGGATCCCCCGAAGCTAGGCGTTGCCTAGCTCAGAGGATGACGATCACATATATTTTTAGCGCAATTTTAGCTCATGTAATAGTCTTATTATTTAACTATTAGTGATAATTTTCCATCATGAAATTCTGCTACTAACTTATCGCCAGTTTTAGATTTATGAGCGGAGGTAAGGGGAGTATTGTCTTTGCCTACAATAATGGCAAAACCGCGGTCTAAGGTTTTTTTGTAGCTGTAGCTATTCAGTAATGAGCTAACTAATTTAAGCTTTTGCTGCCAGTTATTGTAATTATTATCAGCAGTTCTATCTAAACGAGCTTTAGCTTGGATCAGTCTTTGTTCAGCAAGTTTAACGATATCAGTTGGATGTTTTAGGCGTAAGTTTAGAGTGTTTAAGCGATTAAAGCGTAATTCAAACCATCTGATTCTTGAATTAATTAAACGGATAGAAAAATCATCAAGCCTTTGAACAAAATTATTTAAAATGCTTTGGTAATTAGGTAATGATTTTTTTAGCATTAATAATTTACTTTGGCGAGCTTCAAAATATTTAGTTAGAGCATATTCAGCTCGATTTAAAATATTGCGGATATTGATTGAGATAGAAGTGAGCACTGGAGTTGCCATTTCAGCTGCTGCTGTTGGTGTTGGCGCTCTTAAGTCTGCTACGAAATCAAGCAAGGTAAAATCTGTTTCATGACCGATGGCTGAGATAAGTGGGATGTTTGATGCATAGGCAGCTCTTACTACATTTTCTTCGTTAAATGGCCATAAATCTTCAACTGAGCCACCGCCTCTAGCAACTATTATTACATCTGGTTTATCAACCATACTGTTAAAGCCGGCGATCGCTTCGCTGACTTGTGCGGCTGCTTTTTCTCCTTGGACCAATACTGGCCATAATAATACATGAGTTGGGAATCTATCTTGAATACGATGAAGAATATCTCTAATAACCGCACCAGTTGGAGAAGTAATTATGCCAATTTTTTTTGATAAAAATGGAATTTTTTTCTTATGCTCAAGAGCAAATAAGCCTTCTTTGGCAAACTCAGCTTTGCGCTTTTCAAGCATTGCCATTAAAGCGCCAATACCAGCTAATTCAACTTTTTCTACTACCAATTGGTATTTAGATTGACCAGGATAAATAGTAATAGTACCTACACAAATAAGCTCAATACCCTCTTGTGGTTTGAAGTTTAAATTGTTAAAGACGCCTTTCCAACAAACGGCTGCCAGTAGCGCGTTTTCATCTTTTAAGGAAAAATAAGCATGTCCTGAAGGTGCTAGTTTAAAACCAGAAACTTCACCACGAATTTTGACATAAGCAAATTCATTTTCCACCACCGATTTTAGTCGATAAGAAATCTGGCTCACCGTATATTCTGGTGGCAACATTATAGCGATGGATTTTAATTGTTCTGGTTGTTTCATAAGTTTTGTTTTGGTTAAAGGTTTAGTTAAACGAGGCCGTCACCCTTGGGGCGCAAAGCGACCCGAGGGTCCAGTT
>CANDYO010000002.1 GCA_947424995.1 Rickettsiales bacterium
TTTTATAAGGGCTCAATGCATTTTGACGGGGAGACTAAAAAAAAGAAATTCTATAATTCAGCTACTATTTATATTTTGGCAATTGCTCTTGGTATTTACAGTGGAATGTCAGACATCAGTTTATTGAGAGATTTTGGTCTTTTGATTTCTGATATATTTATCAAAATTTTTAAATGTATCAGTCTACCGATTATTGCGTTATCTATTATTGTAACATTATCCAGTTACCTGTCTAAAGGGTCAATGAAGCAAATATGGCAACGCACTATTTTCTATACCATAAGTACTACTATTATTGCAGCAAGTATCAGTTGTTTATTATATTTAATTATTAGTCCAAAAAATATTACTAATACTGTTGAAGCTGTAGCTACTTCTGGAAATGTTAAGGTGAGTTATGCTCAGCATATCATTAACCTTATTCCAGCCAATATTTTTTCACCTTTTCTAGAACATCAGGTGATGGGAGTATTAATGGTGGGGATGCTGATTGGTATAGCTATTCGTTATATTAAAGAAGAGCAAGCTAGAGAAGCGATTACTAATTTTTTCAAAGGAGCGCATGGAATATTTTTAGTGATTACTAATTGGGTAGTAGCGATAATCCCGCTTGGGTTATATGGTTTCATTACTACAACTGTAGTTCAATTACGCGAAGGTATGGATATTGCTGCTCTTGGAGAATACTTAACTATAGTAGTTTTGGCTAATGTAATTCAAGGTTTTGTAGTTTTGCCATTATGGCTAAAATCTAATGGAATTAAGCCTTTTGAAGCTATGAAAGGAATGTTTCCTGCTCTATCAATTGCTTTTTTCTCAAAGTCTTCAGCAGGTACATTACCGGTAACTATAGAAATGGCGGAGCAAAATCTAAAGATTAATCCAAAAGTCAGCAGATTTGTTTTGCCGCTTTGCACTAGCATTAATATGAATGGCTGTGCAGCATTTATTTTTACAACGGTAATATATTTGATGCAAAATAATGGCATGGATATTAGTTTAAGCACTATGGTGATCTGGATTCTTATTGCAACTATTGCTGCAGTTGGTAATGCTGGAGTTCCAATGGGATGTTTTTTCTTAAGCGCCAGTTTATTGGCTAGTATGAACGTTCCAATAGTTCTACTTGGAATTATTTTACCATTTTATAGTATTATTGATATGATTGAGACTGCACTAAATGTATGGTCTGATGCTTGTGTTGCCAAAGTTGTGAATGAAAAAGTAATCATCGAAGAAGTCTAAATAATACCAATTTACACAATTAAGTATACTTATCCAATTTATCATCGTTCAGGTGCTCACTTGACTCAAAATGTAAGCTGCTCACCTTTACGATTCAAATCGAATAAATCTATTTTAATTCTGTAAATGGTATAACCCCTACTAAAATGGCGCAATATTTATTAAAATAGTTGCGCCATTGTCAATTCAAAGTGATTTATTCTAAAGCGCGATATAATTTAAACTTGCAAAAATCTAATAAAATAGTAAATATCTAGGGGTTATTAGTCAATTATTTTATAAAATGGAGCTGATCTAGATGAAAACTAAGGCAAGAAGTGATGATCTTACTGTAAAATTTCAGCAGGCTATCGATGCTATAGTTTTGGGATATATCGAGGACAAAGATACAAAATTTTTAAAAAGTTTGGTAGCAAAAGAGTCACGATTGCGAGCTGATAGCAATTGTTCTCCTTTAGAGTGTCACACAGAAAGCTTAAGGCAGTTATTACTAGTCAATGCAGGTTTATTGACTATGACTGATGAAAGAGGAAGAAATTTATTAAAAATAGCTAATAGTAACAATAATGATGCAGTCAAAAACTCTGCTGTTAGTGTTATTAAAGAATGTACGCATTTAAATAAATATTGGCGAAAAAAAATAGTTGCTGAAAGTAGCACAGCTAAAACAACCGAAGCTCTTTCCTCAATTGTTGGGTATGCTGAAAGAATTACGAGTGCGCGTAGTAAGAAAAAACCACAAGATAATTTAGATCTACAAACTCATGCGGACATTGAAAGTCAGAGGATTAGAAATAATCTTTATCGTAAGCTTGGAGTGGGTGAACCTTCTGTAGGTGTTGTTGGTATAGGCAAATAAATTAAAAAAGGAGAATAATTATGGGTAGCGGTGCTTCAGCGATGAATCAAGAAGGTGATGGATATAAGCATGATGATAAAGCTCCTCCAGTAAGTAAGAGAAATAGGGAGCCTGGTAGTGAATTCTCCTTAGTAGATAAAAATCATAATGAAGGATATGATGGTGTTAATTTTGAGCAAGTTCTTGTAGAAGACCACTCAGCGAGCGGTATAAATAGTCCAAGAACAGGGAGCAATGATGTTTATAATCAAGGTGCGATAGTAGCAGATAGTACTACTATAGCTAATCCTATAGTTGGAGCTTTTACAACTGCTCAGCTTAAAAGGAGAGATAGAAGTAATAGTTTAGAGGTAAATGATGGAGTTCCACTGCCACCTATAGCTACGCCAAATTCTGCTAATGATCCGCATCGTAAAAAATTACCTCCGCGCGCTATCGCAAATTCTGCAGTAAGCGGTTGGGTAGAAAATGTATCTGGCAGTAGCAGTCATAGAAAATCTGATCCACTAGTTTCTCATGTAAAGCGCTATTGCAGCGAAAGCATTAAACCATTTTCTAAGTCTGTTAGTGATAAGTCACTTTAAATTGATTGAGTAAATGGCTTTTTGCTATTAGGCACATAATTGCGTTTAGATGTTTATCGGTAATTTTTTCTTTAGTATGAGCATTGTAGTTTAAAATTGCTTTTCCAGCATTTATAAATCTATTCTCTATTGCAATCACTAGCATTCCTGTAATCATTTTTACTGAAATTTTTGAATGTGAAAGTAAGTTTTCACTTAGAATTTTTTGTACTTCCATACCGTTATCAGTAACAACAGCATCATAGAAATTCATCAATTTAGTTTGGATCACTTGCATAATAATAGCTCTCAAGTTATTAAAGGTAACTCTAAATATTAACACATCTTAACTGTCGCTGCAACAAAATAATTAATAGTTGTTTGAAATGGTAGTTTGGAAATTATTTGTAGAAATATTCCGATAATTAACTATTTGATAAGAAGTTTGATATATAGTCCTTGATAATGAAAGGCCATTGCACGAAATACTGTTTATGTAAATCGATTGTAAAAATAATGCGATGACCTCAATAAACTAATTTAAAAAATATTAGGATCAGAATATAAAATGCTATCAAAGAATCTAGAACTTACTCTTCATCGAGCCTTAAATTCAGCTAAGGAATATAAGCATGAATATGCGACTCTGGAGCATTTAGTATTAGCTCTTTCTGAAGATCCTGATGCATCTACTGCATTAACAGAGTGTGATGTAAATTTGAATATTCTTTGTGAAAAATTACGTTATTTTTTAAACAATGAATTGCAAGCAATTATTCTTAAATCTGTTAAAGAAAGCAAGCCTACTGCTGGATTTCAAAGAGTTATTCACCGCGCAGCGATTCAAGTGCATGCTTTAGGGAAGCAAGAAATAACTGGAGTTAATGTACTTGCTGAAATTTTTTCTGAGCAAGATTCATATGCAGTATTGTTTTTGAGTGAGCAAAATCTCACTCGTCAGGATATTATGAATTATATCAGTCAAGGGATGGTAAGTCAGGATAGCAACATTGCTTTAGGGCTGGGACTACAAGGCGCTCCATATAAAAAAAATGAAGAAGATTCTTCATTATTGGGTAAGGAAGAAACAGATCCTCTAGCTAAATACTGCGTTAATCTCAATAAGTTGGCAACTGAGCAGAAAATTGATGCGCTAATTGGTAGAGAAGTGGAAATTGAACGGACTATCGAGGTTTTATGCAGGCGTAATAAAAGCAACCCAATTTTAGTTGGAGATCCTGGAGTTGGTAAAACTGCAATTGCTGAAGGTTTAGCATTATATCTTACTACTAATCGCGTTCCTGATGCTTTAAAAGGCTCAGTTATCTACTCTCTCGATATGGGCTCATTGGTTGCTGGAACTCGTTATCGTGGAGATTTTGAAGAGCGTTTGAAACAAGTGGTTAAAAAGGTGCAAGAGCTCCCTTCAGCAATATTATTCATTGATGAAATTCATACTATTATTGGAGCAGGTTCTACTAATGGAAGTGCATTGGATGCTGGTAATTTACTAAAACCGATGTTGGCTAGAGGTAATTTTCGTTGTATTGGATCAACAACTTTTAAAGAATATCAAAATCACTTTGAAAAAGATGCAGCTTTAGCCAGGAGGTTCCAAAAAATTATAGTTGATGAACCATCTATTGATGCTGCTATTACAATGCTAAAAGGGCTAAAAGCTTTTTATGAAAAGCATCATAATGTAGAATACACTGATAAGGCGATAGAAATGGCAGTCATTTTATCTGATCGTTATATCAATGATAGAAGATTACCAGATAAAGCTATTGATGTTATTGATGAAGCTGGAGCCCACTGTAAGTTACAATCAAATAACCAAGATTCTGCAGCTAAAATAAAAGTTACCGAAGAGGATGTAGAAAATATTATTGCTAAAATGGTTCATATCCCAGTTAAAACTATTGCTCAAGATGAATCAGAGCAAATTCATGGTCTTGAAGCTTTACTAAAATCTAAGGTATTTGGTCAAGATAGAGCAATTGAAGAGTTGGTTGGAGTAATAAAATTAGAAAAAGCTGGTTTACGAGAACATGAAAAACCTATGGGATGCTATCTTTTTTCAGGCCCAACGGGGGTTGGGAAAACTAAGTTAGCAAAGGAGTTAGCTGCAGCTTTAAATATGGAATTACATCGTTTTGATATGTCTGAGTATATGGAGAAACATTCCATTTCTCGCTTGATTGGAGCTCCTCCTGGTTATGTTGGTTTTGATCAGGGTGGCTTATTAACTGACGATATCAGAAAATCACCATATTCAGTAGTTTTACTTGATGAGATTGAGAAAGCGCATCCTGATATATATAATATAATGTTACAAGTAATGGATTATGGCAGAGTTACAGATAGTAATGGTGTTTCAGTTAATTTTTGTAACACTATTGTTATTATGACTACCAATGCAGGGGCTGTCGCGGTTAATAAAAATAATATCGGTTTTAATGAATTGAAACAGATTGTTGCAAATACTAGAGAAAGTAATGAGCATATTAATAATACTTTTTCACCAGAGTTTCGTAATCGTTTGGATGCAATTATTGAGTTTAGTCCTTTATCAACGGAAGTTATTATCCAAATAGTCGATCAATATTTATATATCTTAGCAACTCAGTTAACTGAAAAAGACATCAGTATGGTTATAAATACTAAGGCTAAAGAATATTTATGTGATGTTGGATTTGATACATATAATGGAGCTCGTGAGTTGGAGCGGATTATCGATAAGAAAATTAAAAAAACTTTAGCGGATGAAATTCTTTTTGGTAAGCTCAAGAAGGGCGGAACAGTTAATGTGGATCTAGATAAAGAGAAGAATGAATTAAAATTTGGCTATCTTGAGAGCGTTGTTTAGTAAAGTTATCTGCGTCATCCCTGACGAAAGCGCTTAAAAAGCGCTTGAGATCGGGGATCTCATGAGGGTTAGACTCCTGATATCCCCGGTCGCGCTGCCTCCCGGCAGCTTGCCAGGGATGACGCATCAAGTACTCATTCAGCAATAAGACTTAATATAATAAAGCGTCTGCTTCTGTAAAATTATTATAAATAATGCAAAACTAAGCTTGATTTTTTATTATAACTAGTATAATTTCATCAACTCAATAGCTTAACTTAACTAGTTTTATGTTATTGTTACTAAGAATAATGGCCCCTTCGTCTAGCGGTTAGGACATCACCCTTTCACGGTGGGAACACGAGTTCGATTCTCGTAGGGGTCACCATCTACATAGCTTCTTAAAGTTATCACTTTATGTTCATCAAATCTCAAGTTACATTTCTGCCACAGTTATTTTTAAAACCAGTTGATAATTTATTAAAATTACTTAAAGCTATTGATTAGTTAGCTTCAAATGTTGTACAAACAGTTTATCAGAAGATTTTAACATCTGTATAAAGCGTTATGAGTTAAAAACATTCTGAGGGTTTATCTCTAAATCAAATAACCCATAACGAATAATTTAAAGAAAGGTAAAAATATGAAAAAATTATTATTATGCACGACAGCTTTAGTTGGTTTCGTTGCAGGTTCAGCATTCGCTGATGAAAGTGCTGCTAATACAATGCAAGTTACTGTTGGTGGTAACAGCAAATTTGAAGCTGGTTCTGTAAGCCGTACTAAAAGCCAAAGAACTGCATATTCATTCAGCCCAAACCAAGAATCGTCAACATTTTATACTTCACAAAAGGCTTATTTGAAAGCTGAAGGTAAATCTGATGATTTAGTATATGGTGCTGTAGTTCGTTTACAAACTGTTGCTAATTCTGCTAACGGACTTGGCGATACACGTAACGATCGTTCACACATATTCTTAGATACTAATGCTGGTTCTGTACAATTAGGTACTAACTTCGCTGCAAGTAAATTAATGCAAGTTGATGCTGGTACAATAGCTTCAGGTAGCGGTGGCGCATCTGATGGTGATTGGCCTACATTCGTTGATGGTGCATGGGAAAGAACTGCAAATTCAGCTTATGATAACGATGCAGTATTCACAAACGCTGACCAACTTTCTGACAAGTTAGATGGTAGAGTTGAAGGCGCTAGAAAAATCACTTATATCTCACCAACTATTTCTGGTGTACGTTTAGGTGTGTCTTTCACTCCAGATTTACAAAACAATGGTGGTGAAGGTGCTTTAGACGATAATAAAGCTACTTATCTTGGTAGCCAATTAAGAGTGAAAAATATTTGGTCACTTGCTTTAAGCTATAACAACAGCTTTAATGATGTTGATGTTGCTTTAAGTGCGACTGGTAACTCTGGTACTTTCAATAAGAGAAGCGTATCTAATCCTGATGGTATACAAGCGGTTAATCTTGTAGGTCCTAAAGGTAACACTATTAGTACTTATGTTGCTCCTAATGGTGCTATGGCTACATCTCAACAAATTGCAAACCTTCAATCAGGTAATCTGCAAAACCGTAATAACTTAAAAACATACGCATTAGGTGGTGTTGTAGGTTATAATGGCTTTAAAGTTGCATTGTCTTATGGTAGCGATGGTAAGAGCTTGTCTCCAACTAATGTGCCTGCTAACCAACCTAACTTAGGTGGAAGTAACTACAAGTCTACTTGGTGGACAAGTGGTGTAGCTTATGAAAGCGGACCTGGTTCAGTAAGTTTAACTTACATGAACGGAACAAAGGGTAATAAAAACTCTGGTTCAGACAATAACTACCCACAAGTTAAGACAACTGTATGGTCTTTAGGTGCAGCTTATGAAGTGGCTCCTGGTCTAAAGCCTTTTGCTGAAATAGATCAAGTTACTCTAAAGCCTAAGAAAGTTACTAACGGTAATACAAAGTATAAAGCTACTGTTTACCTACTTGGTACCAGAATTAAGTTCTAGTCTTATATAATTATATAAAATTAGATTTTTAATTTCGACGAAAAAGCTCTCTGGACTGTTAATCCAGGGAGCTTTTTTTATTTGTGGAATAGGAAAGAGTTAAAGTAAGTTATAGATAGCAATCTATAGCAAGAAAGAATTAAGATAAAACACGTGAGGTCGTCACCCTTGGCAAACGAAGTGCAGCCGAGGGTCCAGTTAAAATCTTTTAAAGCCTTCAGCTATGTAAGGTTGCATAAGAGAATTCAACTGGACCCTCGGCCTACGGCCAAGGGTGACGGCATCATATATCTTGATAAATAGCGCTTCTTACAACGTTCTTTTTTTAAACATCAGTGAACGCTTGACAAGAATGACGTCATCGCATTATTTTACAATCAATTTATATAAAAAATATCTCATACAACCATCTATATACGAGGAATTAATTGGAAAAAGAGTTAAATATTATCGGAGGGGGGATGGCGGGCTGTGAAGCTGCTTGGCAAGCTGCTAATCTTGGAATTAAAGTAAACATATATGAAATGCGAGGCCCTACTCGTAAAACTCCTGCTCATCAGACCGATAATCTAGCAGAGTTAGTTTGTTCTAACTCTTTTAGAAGCGATGATGTTAATAGTGCTATTGGTTTGTTGCATGAAGAGATGCGCCGTTGTAACTCATTAATCCTTAAAGCTGCTGATGCAACTAAAGTTCCAGCTGGTAGTGCTTTGGCAATGGATCGTGAATTATTTTCCCAATTGGTAGAAAAAAGTTTAGGGTCACATCCTAACATCACTGTTCATAGAAAATTAATTGATAAAGTACCAGAAGAAGGATATTGGATCATTGCCACCGGTCCATTAACCGATGATGTTTTGATGCAAGATATTTTAAAATTGACTGGTGCTGAGAACTTAGCTTTTTTTGATGCAATTGCCCCAATCGTCTATAAAGAAAGTATAGATTTCTCTAAAGCTTGGTTTCAATCTCGTTATGATAAGGGTGAGGGAAAAGATTATATTAATTGCCCTTTAAACAAAG
This sequence comes from Rickettsiales bacterium, assembly GCA_947424995.1. Taxonomy (GTDB): domain Bacteria; phylum Pseudomonadota; class Alphaproteobacteria; order Rickettsiales; family CANDYO01; genus CANDYO01. The sequence goes on from CANDYO010000002.1 coordinate 8,556, forward strand.
AGCAATATTATCAGTTTGTTGAAGATTTAGTTAATGGTGATAAAACAGAATTTAAAGAATGGGAAAAAGACACTCCATATTTCGATGGATGTTTGCCTATTGAGGTGATGGCTGAGCGAGGTAAAGATACTTTATCATTTGGGCCAATGAAGCCAGTTGGGTTAACTAATCCTTATAGCGATAAAAAACCATTTGCAGTAGTACAGTTGCGTCAAGATAATAAACTTGGTACTCTCTATAATATAGTGGGTTTTCAAACTAAACTAAAATATGCGGCGCAAAAAGAAATATTTACTAGAATTCCTGGATTAGAAAATGTTGAATTTGCTCGTTTAGGTGGTATTCATCGCAATAGCTTTATAAATAGCCCGGTTTTGCTTTCTGGTAGTTTACAGTTAAAAATAAGGCCTAATATCCGTTTTGCAGGACAAGTAACGGGGGTAGAGGGTTATGTTGAGAGTGCTGCTTGTGGTTTACTTGCTGGAATGTTTGCTGCAACTGAATTTACTTAATAAAGAAATAGTTCTTCCACCTATTGAATCAGCTTTAGGAGCATTGCTGAATCATATCACAGGTGGGGCAGAGGCTGCTTGCTTTCAGCCAATGAATATCAATTTTGGTCTATTTTTACCATTGGAAAAAAGATGTAAAAAAACAGATCGTAAAGCTGCCTATGCTAAAAGAGCATTAGAAAAATTAAAAGAATGGCAGGAGAAATTGTAGTTTTTCATAATGATTAAAAGGAGAAATAATCATGGTAACACGTCAGAATACAATCAATATGATAAATTTTGCATCAGATGCTAAATTAACAATATTAGTATCAAATGTAGTTAGGAGCGCGCATTATAGTGTACAGGATCTTGATGCAGAAGATATTATTACCATACTGATAGCTCATTTCTCAAATTCACCTAGAATAGCGGAAATTGAGCAATTTGTTGGTACTGCTGAGATGCAAGGTTATGCAATAGATTATATCGTTGAAATGATTATTGAGCATTTTGATCAAGATGAGCAGTTTATAGAAAATATAAGAGTAATTAATCAACAAAGAACTTATTTACTTGAGCAAGCTAATTTATTAGCAGATGGTCACGCTACTTTAGAGCATTTAGTAAATCTAGTAGAAGCTAATGATAGTGAAGGTATAATTGATGGAATTATTAGGCAGTATTTTCGTAACAATGTCGATATAGAGATAATAAGATGGTTATTAGGAAGAGAACTTGGAGTTGATTTAAGAGATGATAATCTTATTAGAATGCTATCAGAAAATCAAGTTGAGGAATTAATAACTAATGTTCATAATATAGTTGGAGAAGTTAATGATCCTAATGGGCCGCTAGGAATAGCAAATAGAGTAATTAATGGAGCTAATGTGTATGTAGATGATTCTATGTCTGAAATCTCAACGGATGAGTTTATCAGTATGATGCGCCCAGGTATTAGACCGGCTGTTGAAACTGATTTAGTTATGGTAGATTTCGATGATAATGCCAATCATTCCTCTTATAAGGCAGATAATAAGGAAAGTAAGTCTTCTGGTGCAAGTAGTAAATATTCTAGTGCTGACAGCAAATATTTAGGCATAAGTAGTGCATTTTCTGGTGTAGATAGTAAAGTTTTTTATCGTGGCCATTTTAGAGATGATGAAGATTTTGGCGAGCTATAAAGTAACTAAAGATTGAATGTTGTGGTTGATAATGCTACAATTGTTACTTAAGTAAAATTATTAACTTCAATTGAGATGAGAATCATGCGTTTTTTTATTATAGCCCTTATGTTATTCGCTTTTAGTGCAAATGCTGAAATTAGCACGATTGTAATAAAAGATGGAATAATTTCACCAACAGAAATCATTATGCCAGCCAATAATAAAATAACCTTAAAAATACAAAACTTAGATGCTAATTTTGAAGAATTTAAAAGTGAAGAACTAAATCTTATTATTAAAGCTATGCCTTTAAATAGTGATTTTGTAGTTTCAATGCCCGCATTAGCACCTGGTGTTTATCCTTTTTCAGTAGAGTTTAAAGGTTCGCTATTGAAATTGAAAGAAGCTAAAGAAATCCACGGTAACATAGTGGTTAAGTAGAAGAACATTAAATAATACTATTTCTCACGTCATTCCTGTGTGTGTTCACCTTTTCGATTACAAAGGTTAGCAATAAAAAGTTGCTCGTCATCCTCGGAACCAAGCTTTGCTTGGTATCCGGGGATCTATTCTAAATCAAGCGCCTGAGGTAAGCATAGATCCCCCGAAGCTAGACGTTGCCTAGCTCGGAGGATGACGCAAAATTCGTAACTGAGTTAGTGGATTTTTACAATCGGCCTTCGGCCAACGTTATCGCATTGCTTTTAATTAATAGCATTTTTAACAGTTAACCATCTTTGTTATAACATTTTTCATCCAATAATCCTTCTGAATGGTCAATGCATAAAGTTACGGCAGCATCTCCGGTAATGCTGATGGTAGTGCGCATCATATCAACAATCCTATCTATTCCAGCAATCAGAGCTATGCCTTCGATGGGGAGACCTATTGATCCTAAAACCATGGGGAGCATAACAATAGTTCCTCCTGGGATACCAGCGCCGCCAATTGAGCCTAATGTTCCCATAAAGATAATCAAACCATAATCGCTATAACCGAGTACTTTTCCAGTTGCTTGTGCAAAAAATAAAGTACAGATACTGATATAAATAGCGATGCCATCCATATTAATTGAGGCACCAAGCGGCAAGACAAATGAGGAGCTAAATTTAGAAATACCTAAGCGTTCTTGACATACCTTAATGGTGGTAGGAAGCGCGGCTTTACTGCTGCTTGTTGAAAAAGCTAGAGCTTGATATTCTAAGCTTTTTTTAAAAAATGGCTTAGGAGATAATTTAGTAAATAGATAAATCATCGCTCCAAAAAGTAAATATTGCAGGCCAAAAGCAAAATAAGCACAAAGTATAAGTTGACCAAGATTTAATAGTACCTCGGCTCCTTGAGTGCCTACTACCCAAGCAGTTAAAGCGCATGCTGCGATGGGAGATAACTGAATAATTAAGTGTACCATCTTGAACACAATTCCAGATAGAAGTTGAACCGTTTCGTTTATTTTTTTAGATGCTGTTTTATCTAATTGATTGATGGTTATACCGGTAAAAAGAGCAAAAAAGACAACCTGAAGGATGGAACCTTGGGCCATTGCGCCAATAGCATTATCTGGAACTATTTGTAAAAGTATCTCAAGAACTTTAGTGATACTAGTGCCTTCGGGTAACTTACTTAAGTGATGATCAAAATTAAGAGTTATTCCACTGCCAGGCTTAAAAATATTGCCAACACTTAGGCCAATTGTTACTGCAAAAATAGTGGTGCAAAGGTAAGCGAGAGAAGCTTTTAAGCTTACCCGACCAAGAGCTTTTGCATTTTGAGCGCTAATAACTCCGCCCACAATAGCAAAAAAGATTAGCGGGACGATAATCATCTTAATTAGGCGGATGAAAAGATCACCGAAAGGTTTAAGATAAACAACATTTTCTTTGAGAGCGAAGCCTAGAAATACACCCAAAGCAAGACCAATAAGAACTTTTTTCCATAACGCCATAAATAATTCACTCGATCTAACTTTAAAGTTTTGCTTTAAGTATTATTGATAATCTTAGCTAGTTGGTCAATGTTTTTTTAAATGGTCTTATTTTGCTAATAACTCGTAGTAATATTATAGGTTTGATACCATTCCATAAACATGTTAGGGTTATGAAACATGTAAGCTGCTGTAGTATTATGACTATAACCATAATTATCAAATTGAACTAGGGTATCTTCTTGAGTGTCTTGCTCGTTTTGTTCATGGCATTCACCAAAAATATCATGTAAGTCAATTCCCTCGCAAACATCCCAACCTACTTTCATACAAGATAATTCGAACAGCTCCACTTGTTTCATAAAACAGATGAATTTTTCAGCCTCTTTACTAACGCATTTTTTTTCTTCAGCCTCTGGAAAGAAGTCATTCTTAGCTTTATCTATACATTTCCTAAATGAAGGATCAAAATATTTAACATTTTCATGCATGTATAATATTATTTTTTCTTTAATGTTATCTGGAATTTCTGATGCCATATTATTGCTCCGCATCAATAAAAATGTTATCACCGCCATCTATTATTGTTACCAATGGTTTCATTTCTCTATCAAATAAGTGCAAAACAGCATCTTCTTGTTTGTTTAAGCATTCAAGATATTTTTTAGAACCTGTAGTTAGGTATACTTGCATTTTTTTTGAGTCACAGCCCTCAACTTGATTAGTAATAATTTCTTGAAATTTTGGAATAATGATTTCTAATTCTCTATTATTTAGCAAATCTTCCATTTCATTTACTTTTTTATGCTTTTCATCATTATTTTTTTTAAGCTCATTTTGGTTAGCTCTATTATGAAAAATTATTTCTCTAATATTGAAATATTCACTTATTTTTTCTTTAATTTGTTCTTTTTTAGTTTTATTGGTCATTATATTTTATCCTTATAATTTATGGTTTTAGTGGTAATAAGAGATGTTTTTATATTAAATTAAGATTTGTAGCAATAATAATTAATTGTTTTTTAGGTCAAAGATCTTCATTGTCGTCTAAATAAGTATTTGTTGTATTGCCTAATATTAATTGTTCAGTGAGAGTATTGTTATGGTATTTATATTCTCTAGCTAAATCAGTAGCTGTTGTACCTAGAAAATCAGCTTGATCAAGTCTGGCTCCATGGTCTATGAGTATATCCATGATTTTGTAGTATTTTTTTCTAGCAGCTGCATGTAAAGGAGTATATCCAAGAGGAGTGATTCTAATTTTTGCTCCTTGGTCTAATAAAGAGACTACCACGTTTTCATGACCGTTCTCTACCGCCATATCTAAAGCAGTATGGCCATAATGCTCTGAGGATTCAATAGGTGTTCCTTTAGCCAACATTGAATTAACTAACTCAAGTTTTCCGTTGGCGCTAGCTGAAATAAACCTAGTGCTTTCTAAGCGTAAATATGCCACTATTTCAGAGAATGAAGATTCCCAAGCTATACCTAAGGCAGTTTTGCCTACAAAATTAGTAAGGGTTATGTCTATACCTTTAGCTACTAATAAGTAGACAATTTTTGGATGGTTGTGCATCACTGCTGCATGCAAGGCTGTAGCATTATGATCATTATTTGCTTCATTTATATCAGTAATATTTTTTAAAATGATATTAACAATTTTATGATAGCCTCTATATGAGATTTTATACAAAAAGCTATAGTTATCATTGGAATTTAGATTAACATCTGCTCCAGCTTTAAGTAACTTGGTGATTATTTTGCGAGCATTATTATTATCATTCATCAAAGTATAATGAATTGGAGTTGCATGATTAATGTCTAGTGCATTTACATCAGCATTATGATAATCAATTAGATATTCAACAATTTCAAACTTACTTATTATTGAAACTAGATGCAGTGCAGTTTCAAATTCCGGAGTGAATACTTTTGGATTTGCTCCATGCCCAAGAGCATTTTTAACTTCTGTAAAGTTACCAATTTTAGCTGCATAGAGAAAATTGGCGTCCCAAGGGGATAATGAATAAAATCGCTGATATTTTATCAGCATATTTGCGACTTTAGAATGATTATTTTGGGTAGCCAGGTCAGCAGCTGTATGGTGATTATTATTTAGAATATTTAAGCTATATTGATCTACTAATGTTTTGGTGAAAGTAAAATTACCAGTTTTAGCTGCTAGATGAAGAGCTGTATTACCCTCAAGGTCACGAGCATATAGATCAATTTTTCTTTTAACTAAATGCTCTGCAACTCTAAAATGTCCTTCGCTTAAAGCTAGATGCAGCCCAGTTGATAAATCTCTGGTGGTTGCTTTTAAATTAGCTCCATGCTTAAGGCTATTCTTAACTTCTGTAAAATTACCGTTTTTAGCAGCATAAAGATAATTATAATCTATAGTTGGTAGTGAATAAAATCGCTGGTAATCTATAAGTAGATTTGTAATGGTAACTTGGCCCATCTGTTTTGATAGATCCAAAGCAGTGTAATTGTTATTGTTTAAAGCATCTGGATTAGCTTTATATTCAAATAAGATTTTAATAAGATTGATGCGTCCTATTCTTGTCGCGCGATGAAGTGCTCTATCACCATCTTGATCGCAGGCATCAACTCTTGCTCCTTGTATTTTTAGAGCGTGGTTTAGGTATTCTGGACTGGTATTTAGATCACCTGCTGAATAGACAAAACGATTGTCTTGATAATTATAGCATGAACTTTTGGTCATAACTTTATTAATTTAGTAATGTTTTTTTAAAGTTTTTATAGGGAAAGGATATATTTGTCAAGGTGTATTTTGGAGGTATAGTAGCATTATCGTCATCCCTGGCGCAGAGGAAACGGCCTAAGCGTAAAGACCAGCACTATATCCAGAAGACCATGCCCATTGAAAATTATAACCACCTAGCCAGCCGGTTATATCTACCACTTCGCCAATAAAATATAGATTGGCTATTTTTTGAGAAGCCATGGTTTTAGAAGATAGCTCTTTGGTATCAACGCCACCAGCCGTTACTTCTGCTTTTAAGTATCCTTCAGTACCATCTATATCGACAATGAAGCGATGCATACTATCAGCAATAAATTCTAATTCTTTGAGTTTATAGTCAATCAATCTTTTAATTTCTATGTTTGTTTCACACCAATGATCAACAAATTTTTTAGGTAGATAATTTTTAAGAAAATTAGTTATGCTGAGTTTGCTGCTTCTTTCTTGAATCAATATTTCTTTTAAATTTATGAGCGGAAGAAGATCAATATAAATTTTTTGCTTAAAATGTTCTTTTAAATAAGAAGAGATTTGTAAAATTGCTGGTCCACTAAGACCTCGATGAGTGAATAAAATATTTTCTTTAAAAGAAGTTTGCTGATATGAAACCACCGATGCTATTGATATCCCACTTAAGTTTTTAAAAAATTCTAGAGTAGAACTAGCTATAGTTAAAGGTACTAGAGCTGGTCTAGTTGGAATGATATTTAAACCAAATTGTTTAGCAATACGATAACCAAAGTCAGTAGCTCCCATTTTAGGGATTGAAAGACCCCCAGTGGCTATAATTAAAGCTTCACTAGAGAAGTTTCCTTTGTTTGATTCTATGAAAAAATCAGCTGGTTTGACAATAGAAGAAATTGTGCATTCTAAAAGAATGGTAACATTGGATTGCTTGCATTCATTGACCAGCATCTCAATGATTTGCATTGAAGAGCCATCACAAAATAATTGACCCAAAGTCTTTTCATGATAAGCAATTTTATGGGTTTCAATCAATTTTATGAAGTCATGTTGGTTATATTTAGCCAAAGCTGATTTTATAAAATGTGGATTATCAGAAAGATAATTTGCTGCAGTTGGATGAAGATTAGTAAAATTACATCTTCCACCACCAGATATACGAATTTTCTCGCCAATTTTATTGGTAGCTTCTAGCAGCAGAACTTTCCGGCCACGTTTAGCGCTAGTGATAGCTGCCATTAGCCCTGCTGCACCAGCTCCTACTATAATTACATCGTATTTATTGCTATTCATAAATTCTCAAAACTTAGATAAGAGCATTGTGCAAGATAAAATCGTACTTAAAACGTGCGAAGCCGTCATCCTCCGAGCTAGGCAAAGCCTAGCTTCTGGGGATCCATGATATCTTAAGGTGCTTAACTTAGAATGGATCCCCGGTAACCAAGCTTTGCTTGGTTCCGAGGATGACGACCTCACCTGCTTTAAATAGCAATCTTATCGCAGGAACCGCTATAAGATTAATATTGTAGCTTAAAAAAAATGATTGTCACTTTGATTTTAGATGATTGACATAATAAAACGTTATGTTATAACATTACATAAGTTAGTCAAAAGGGAGGATAAAATGATAAGAATTTTTACAAATAAAAGACAAATTTTTACGCAAAAAAAACAAGGTTTTACGTTAGATAGGATTAAAGCAAATTTCGATAAGCATGGAATTTATGTGATTATGGCATGTATTGTGTATTGCTTAATTCTTGGAACTATTTGCTTCGTAGTATTCTAAAGTTATTTGATTTAAGGCTATTACATGCTTTAAGTAATAATTTTAGCTTGTGCAACGGTTCTTGTTCTAACTTAAAGAAATTTTTGTCACTGTAAATTTAGAGGGTTGACATCAACGATATGTTACGTTATAACGTAACGTAAATTAATCAAAAAAGAGGATAATAAAATGACACAATGTATAGAAAATCAGGATGAAGACGAGTTTAACTCATCAAACGAAAACACATGTAATAAGGATAAAGAAAACACTCATGTAAAAAAATCTGATTATTCAGAATATTTTGAATATGCAGGAGAAGCTGCAGCAATTGTTGTAATCGGTGGATGTGCAGTAATGGCTGCTCCTGTTGTTTGGGGTCTACTACCAGTTGGAGTGGCAGCAGTTGCAACAACTGCTGCAGTAGGTGCTGGGACTAAAGTGTTAGTAGATGCTGTGGTTCAAGAAGTAGTAGACGGTCATATATGTATTAAATGTGTAGGTGAACAGTGCGGAATTAGTAGTGAGTGCGACGATCATCATCATTACTAATAAAATCATTGCATAAGCTAAAATTATTACTTTAAAACATGTGAAGTTGTTTCTTTGCCAACAGCTTTATCTTGAAAAGCAATCCAGTTAAAATCTTTTTAAAACATTGAAAACTCTAGCTTTTTTTAAGAGATTTTATCTGGATTCTCACCAAGCTAAAGCTTGGCAAGAATGACACCAATTTTTTCTTTAAAGCAAAAAGTAATTTTTTAATATTCGACTAAAAAATCTGCAGTATAAGAGATTTTGTTAAGGATGATACCAAGTTTTTGACAGCTCAAGATTTAGCATATAACTCTTGATAATATGAAGAGCTCACCAATAATTCTTGGTGAGTTCCAGAAGCAATAATTTTCCCTTTATCCAACACATAAATAAGATCGCTATCGATAATAGTAGAAAGGCGATGAGCAATAATAATAATTGAGCGACCAGGGCCTTTAAGACTAAAAATACTATCTTGAATAGCTTGTTCAGAGATGGTGTCTAGAGCAGAAGTTGCTTCATCAAAAATAATAACCGGGCTATTTTTTAAGATAGCTCTGGCTATTGATAAACGTTGTTTTTGCCCGCCTGATAATTTAAAGCCATTCTGGCCAATCACCGTATTATAGTTCTCTGGTAATCTATCGATAAATTCATCAGCGGCAGCAGCTTTAGCAGCTTCGATGACTTCTTCACGAGAAGCGTTTAATTTGCCGTAAGCTATGTTAGCATAAACCGTATCATCAAATAATAATATATCTTGGCTGACCATGGTAATTTTTTTACGTAAAGATTCAAGTAATACCTCTTGAATATTTTGTCCATCAATTATAATTTCTCCAGCATCGATTTCATAGAACCTAAGTAGTAAATTACCGATAGTAGTTTTACCGCTACCAGAGCTACCAACGAAAGCGATAATTTTACCTGGAGCAATATCGAAAGAAAGATCACTAAATAATTTATGATTCTTATAGTTAAAGCTAATATTGTTAAAGCTAATACTCGCATCAGTAACTTTCAATTTTTTAGCATGTTTATGGTTGGTAATTTGAGGAGATATATCTAACACGTCAAATAATCTTTTAGCGGCAGCTAAGCCTTCTTGAAGATTGTTATTTAGCTCTGCTAAGCTTTTTAAAGGACGATAAGCAGCAACAAAAGCTCCTATGAAAGCAATAAAACTACCTGGACTTGTACTGCCTGAGATAACCTCATTACCGGCATACCAGATTACTCCAGCAATGGCAATACTACTAATTATTTCAATAATAGGTGAAGATAATGATTCAGTACGAATAGCTTGCACATAAAGACCAAAAATATTATTGAGAATATTATTTGATTTGTCTATTTCATGGCTTTCAGCGCGATATGATTTTACTTCTTTAATAGCCTTAAAAGTCTCATCTAATTGACTAGTGTATAACCCCAGTTTTTCTTGAGTAGAGAGTGAAATTTTACGCATTTTGCGTCCCATCCGAATAATTGGATAGATTGCTAATGGAAAAATTATAAAAATTAATACTGCTAAGTGCCAATTTAGACTGAACATTAATATAACTAAGAAGACTACGGTAAGAAATTCCTTAGCAATTCCAGTTAGCACATTAGAAAGCGAAGCGCGCATGGTGATTATATCATTAGAAAAACGTGAAATAATTTTGCCGGTAGTGAATTGCTGCAGATATGGTAAATCAGAATAAATTAAGTGAGCATAGAGCTTTGCTTGAATATCAGTAATAATTCTTTGGCCAACAAATTTCATATAAAAATTTTGAAAATAAGTAGCTGCTGCTTTAATTACCCCAACTAATACCATGGCGATTGGGATTATAATTAGCATTCGTTTATCTAAATGAAAGAAGATTTTGTCTAAAGCAGGCTTGACCAACCAGACATGAAATGCATTAGACAAGGCCACAATTACCATCGCAGTTACAGCTAAAGTTAGTTTTGAAAGATATGGTCTAATAAAGCCTTTAAATAAGCGCTTTAATAAAAGATAACCGCTAACTGGATCATTATTATTAGATGTGTGAGGCAATATTTATACTCCTGCAACCGTCATTTTTTCAATAAATATTGACGGGCTATTAACTGAGGATTCAAATTTAAGATCGTTCGCTGGAGTCATGTGTTTAAACATGTATTTTAAATTACTAGCGATAGTTATCTCACTGACTGGATAAGTAATTTCACCATTCTCAATGTAAAATCCACTAACTCCTTGGCTATAATCGCCGGTGACTATATTGGCGCCATGGCCAAAAACCTCAGTGATTAATAGACCTTTTTTAATAGACTTAATCATATCTTCTTGAGAGATTTTACCTGGCTCTAGATATAAGTTACTAGTTCCAGGAGATGGAGCACTAGCAAGACTACGGGTGGCGTGCCCAGTAGTTTTCATTTCTAATTTACTAGCTGTTTGCAAATCAAGCAGATAAGTTTTTAGAATACCTTTTTCAACAATATTGAGCTTAGTTCCTGAAATTGCTTCGCCATCGAATGGACGTGATCCCAATCCCTTTATAATGAAAGGATCATCAATAATATTAATTTGGTCATTAAAAATTTCTTGACCTAAATGATCAATCAAAAAACTAGTGCCACGACTGATTAAGGTGCCGTTAACAGCGCCGGCTAATGCTGATATTAGACCTTTAGCTACTCGTTGATCAAAAATAACTGGCATCTCACAAGTGACTAATTTACGCGGATTTAATTTACTAATTACTCGTCTAGCAGCTTCTAAACCGATCTCTTCAGGAGATTTTAAATCTTGAGCAAACCTAGCAATAGAATAAGCATAATCTGTTTGCATATTCTCATTTAGACCAGCTAATACACTTAAAGACAAAGAGCTACTAGAGGTTTTATAAGAATGCTGGAAACCTTTGCTAGTTGCAAAATAGATTTTACCAGCATGATAGCTAGCAGAAGCACCGTCTGAATTAGTGATTTCTTTATCGGCTAAGGCAAAGTCTTCGGTGATTCTAGCTTTTTCAATTAAGCTCTCTGCAGATGGTTCATCGGCATCATAAAGATTTAACTCAACAAATTTATGAGCCATTTGCTCTTTGCTGGCTAAGGATAAATGAGGGTTACTAGGAGTAACTTTAGCCATAGCAATAACTCTTTTAAGCGCGCTATTTAATGATTGAGTGCTTAAATCTGCAGTGGAAACAATAGCTTGCTTCCCATCAATTAACACTCTAAGTGCTACTGCCATATTTTCTGAACGTTCTATATCAACCAATTTACTTAGACGCACTTCTGTACTTAAACTGGTTGAGTTAATTATTATGGCGTCAACATCAGTAGCTCCATATTTTAAGGCTTTATCGATTAAATCGCTAAGTAGGTTTAATTTATTGGTCATTTTTTCCTCTTAAAGCTTTTTGGCTTAGACAAATATTTCAATGGGTTTACCGGGGTCTTACCTTTTCTGAGACCAAAATATAGGCCAAAATCGGTTGATTCTTTTTTATTAATGTAGCCAATTATTTCGTCCATCTCAACGAAATCACCTTTTTTTACTTTAATTTCATCTAAATGACCATAACTAGAACACCAATTACCATAATGTTGAATGATGATTAAGTTGCCTAAGCTGCCTATTTCATTGCCAGTATATACTATTTCTCCTGGAGCTGCAGCTTTAACTTTACTATTAGCTTCAACAAAAATTTGAATAGCATCATTAGTTTTGCCATTGGCTTGAGGGCCAAAATTTTCGATTATTTTTCCGCTTAAAGGCCAGGTTAATTTTAAAATTGCTGGATTAGCTAAAGGCTTCCTTTTTATAACTAAAGTGGATGGCGCTAGTTTTTTAACTTCAATTATTTTTAAACTTTGACCAAATAATAATTCATAAGGTGGATTAAGATAGTTTAAATTGATTAATTCTGAAAAAGTCATCCCATGCTTCACTGCTATGCCTATAGCAGTTTCACCATTCTTTACTTTATATGTTTTGCGAGCTGGAATTTGTATTTCTTGTTTTGAAACCAATTGACCATCAGCTTTCAAGTGATTATAACGTTTTAATATTGAAATAGGAATTTGAGTTTGTTGTGATAAAATTTGCCAATTTTCACCTGGTTTAATAATTTTTATATCGGTTTGATGGTCCCAATTAGCAAAAGACATGATTGACTCAGCTTTTAAAGGAGTATCTGTGCTTGCTGGATAGACAGTGGCGCAGCTGGTGATAAGTATCATGATAAGGAAGTTGATTAAAATCATTTTGTAGAATGGCGTTATCCCTGACGAGCTACCTAGGTAGCGCGCCCTTAGGATATCATGAAGTGTAAATTCCGGAGATCCCCGATCTCCAGTACCTTCGGTGCTTACGTCAGAGATGACGCGGTGTGTCTTAAAAAATCTATCGAGCAAATACATACTCACTCGCTGATGAAAATTCTGGCATATATTTATAATTTTTTAGATTGAAGGTTTTTAGCTCTTCTGGTGAATTAATCAAGTTGCGAATAATAAAATTAGCCATTAAACCTCTAGCTTTTTTAGCATGTACTCCAATAATTTTATACTGTCCTTGTGAATTTTCTTTAAAAGTTATGTTAATTATTGGTAGTTTAAGATTAGTAGAAAAAATTGCTGAAGAATATTCTTGTGAGGCTAAATTTACAATATAATCTGGTTGTTCTGATTTTAAGTAATTAGCTAATTTATCTCCCCAAAAATTATAGAGATTCTTACCTTTAGGATTAGCTAGATTTATGCTCATTTCTAAGCGATAAGGTTCAATTAAGTCAAGAGGTTTTAAAATGCCATAAAGACCAGAGATAATTCTAATATGCTTATTAGCAAATTCTATTTGGTCCTGAGTGTAGTCAGCTAATTCCAATTGCTCATAAACATCGCCCTTATAAGTATAGATAGCGGCCTTAGTAGAGTTTTTAAATTTAAAATCTTGAAAGCGTTGATGATTAAGTTCAGCGAGCTTAGCGCTTAAGTTCATTAATTTCTCAAGTTCTAGAGATGAGCAACCCTGCAGTAATTGGACTAATTCCAAAGCTTCTTTGTGGAAATATGGCTCTGAAGAAATAATTCGATCTGGAACGTTATTGCTTAAATCAAGAGTTTTGGCTGGGGATATTAACACTAACATTTTTTATTTTCTCTTCAATCACTTTACCAACTTTTATAGCTTCTTGCAGTGGTTTATAATCCCATGTTTCTAAGTTTAAAGTGTTCTCTTGTAAAGTTTTAGTATAATCCAGCTTGGCTAAATAATCTAAGAATTTTATGTGCTTCGGATATAATAAGTTATCATTGCGATAAATATATACAGGTTTGCCGGTACAAAGAGCTTCAGAGCAAATAGAAATTGAATCTCCACTAACAATAAAATAATCACTTAAGCTCAAAAAGCCTGAATATGGATTTTCTTTTGCCTGACACTGGTGCCAATCATAAAAAAAATGCGGTACAGTAATGTGCTGAGCTAGTTGTTTGCTAATTTCAGGGTCAGTTCTTCTGCTAGTGGTAACTAAGAGACTGCCATTAATACTAGCGGTTAATGCACTCGCTTTCTTGATTAGCCATTGTAGCTGAGAGGCGGTATAATCACCTTTTTTAGTTGAGCCGCCAATTAACAGAGAAACAAAAGGGCCTTTAAGTGTAGGTAATTTTGAGCGTAATATCTCTCCATCTTCTTTTATTTTAGCTGAATCTAAATAACAAGGAGCGCCAATAGTGTATAGAATATTAGTATAATCATCATATTGAGAGCATTGGTCATGTTGAGGTAAACAGACAATATCAAAGTCTTTAAATGGTAAATCTGGATGCATTAAATGAACAGTAAAAGTTTGAGGATGATGTTTTTTAATGTAACTACTAACCACTGCAGTTTTACGACCACTGGAAATGATTAAATCTGGATAAGGAGCTTCAAGGCTGCTGCTAGTAGAGTGATTAATGCCAATTAGACTGTCGAATTTTAGCCAGTTAGGTAAGCGAGCTAGAAAATTATATTTTAAACTTTTTACTTCGTAATCTATACCCATGGCTTTAGCAATCGCGATTGCCTGATTAGCATTACCAACTTTTTGATCAATTATAAGCCACGCAGATTTTTTCATTTAACCAACTTTCCTCATGATACTTAATTATAACTCTTCTTATATCCTAGAGTCAAGAAGAGTGTGGTTATTAAAGATTAACATAGGATTTATAAATAATGTTGAGCGTTTCATATATTAAACGTTCAGTAAGTTTATCTTTGCTTATCGGACCATAAGATTCATAACCTTGATTCTGGTTATGCGCATCAGAGTTAAAATTATAAAAATTAAATTTTTCATTTTTTGATTGCACTGATTTATTATTAAGATCAGTAACTACATAAGAGTTACCTTTGGATAAGTCAGACTGGAATTTATAAATATGTACATTTTGTTCAGCTGTTTTATTTATTTGAGTTGTCTGAATTTCTAAAGAGGTATCTAAATTCAAAGCCATATCTTTAGGTTTTGGAACCATTTTAAATGGATTTTTTATTTCTACATATTCATTCTGTATTGGCGTAACTTTGCTCTGCGTTGGTATAACTTCATTCTGAGTTGGCGTAATTTTTTGATGTATCTGATTGATTACAGTTTTTAATTTTTCAGCATAAATTACTGTGCATACAGATATAATAATTAATGCCACCACTAATAATAATATTTTGAATATGTTGTTTTTAGGGGTCATTAATTCTTACCTGAATTTGTTCTATATCCTAAACAAGCCACATACATTTCTGCTGATTCGCTGCGGCTAGATTTTG
This sequence comes from Rickettsiales bacterium, assembly GCA_947424995.1. Lineage (GTDB taxonomy): Bacteria > Pseudomonadota > Alphaproteobacteria > Rickettsiales > CANDYO01 > CANDYO01. The sequence goes on from CANDYO010000002.1 coordinate 23,978, forward strand.
GTTTAAAATGCCTTACCTTAGCAAAGTGAATTTTTAGTAAATTGAGCAATTCATTTTCAGTCCCGCCTTGTAAAATTTTGGCAACAAAAGCGCCTCCCTCTTTTAAGTGGTCTTGAGCAAAAGAAAATGCGTCTTCGCAAAGTTGCATAATCAATAGATGATCTGTTAAAGTATGGCCAGATGCAGAAGCTGCCATATCACTTAAAATCACGTCTGCTTTCTGCCCATCGAGCCATTTGAGCATATCATCTTCACTTAAGGAAAGAAAGTTTTGTTGTAAAATTTTCACCCCAGATAAAGCTTCCATTGCTAGTAGATCAATAGCTAATACTTTGCCACCCCAAGGAGTGCCAGCTAAAACTTTTTGTGAAGCTACTTGGCTCCAACCACCTGGAGCGGCGCCTAAATCTATAACAACTTGGCCTTTGCTAAAAAGTTTATATTTTTCATTAATTTCTAAGAGTTTGTAAGCGGCTCTGGAGCGATATCCTTCTTGCTTAGCCAGTTGGACATAAGGATCATTAAGCTGCCTTTGGAGCCAGCGAGTTGAAGATATTTTGCGTCCTTTAGCAGTTTTGACGTGAACAACTAAACTACGCGGAGCTTTCGTTTTTTGATCAACCATTATTATTTAAAAACTAAATATTTTCGTCGTGCGGTTGTGATAATTCATCTGGATTTAATACTTTAGCTTTTTCTAAGACTCTATCTAGATCTGTTTGTGAGCAAAGTCCTAATAACACAGGATCACGCGGTTTGATATTATTCATATTCCAGTGACTACGAGACTTAATAGAATTAATAGTAGTTTTAGTTGTGCCAACTAATTTTACTATTTGTTGTTCACTAACATTTGGATAAAAACGAATAAACCATGCCACTGCATCTGGCTTATCTTGTCTTTTTGCTATTGGAGTGTAATTTGCAGTTTTACGTTTTTTGCTAGTGATTTTAACATGTTTTTGAGCTTGTTCTGAAAGCTGTAATTTTGCTTCAGAATTCATTTCGCAACGTTTTATTTCTTCTTTTGAAACTTGTTCATTGGTGATTGGATTTTCTCCAGTAATACCAATAGCAACCTCCCCATCAGCAATGCCTTTTACTTCTAAAGTATGCATTCCACAAAAGCTAGCGATTTGTTCAAAAGTTAAGGTGGTATTCTCGATTAACCACACAGCTGTAGCTTTAGGCATTAACGGGACATTCATGACGGTTTCCTAAAATAAAATTTATTCATATGATATCATCAACTTAAGCAAAATCTTTAAGATTGTCAATCTTTGATTCAGATCTTGGTAAAGAAACTTGGTAGCATTCTTGTCAGTACATTATCTTTTTTAATGAAATGATGATAGAGAGCAGCAAGTATATGCACGGAAATGAAGAATATTAATACCAGAGCCAAAAATTTATGGATTTGCATCATTGATTTAGCCAATTCAACATCTTTATGACTAAAAAAAGAAGGCATATCGAATAAAAATAAAAATGAAACCGGATATTGGTTGGCATTAGAAGAGATGAAAGCAGATAAAGGCATCATTATCATCAAGGCATAAAGTATGTAATGCGCGCTATGGGCTGCTAGTGTCATTATTTTGGGAAATTTGTTATCATAACTTGGGACTATATTGCCAAAGCGCCATAACAATCTAGCTATAGCTAACGTTAATATTAAAAACCCTATTGTTTTATGGGCTTTAAAAAGAAAGGGAAAACTCTCTCGATCAAATAAAAAACCACCAGCTAATAAGCAAATAATTGCAATAGCCATAAACCAATGAAAAAACTTCGCTATGGACCCATAACTTTGATCAGTGTTTTTTATCATTTTATTACCTTTAAAAAATTGCTATACTTTGCCAAATCAATATTCTTATTAGGGTAACACATGAAATTAATAATTGCAATAACTGGTGCTTCTGGAGCTATTTTTGGGATTAGGCTATTAGAAATATTGCAAGAAACGGATAATATAGAAACTCATCTTATTATCAGCAAAGCTGCAAGTATTACGATTAAAAGTGAAACCAATTATCAGTTAGCTGAGATTAAAAAAATGGCTGATATCTGCTATAATTCCGAAGATATAAGTGCTTGTATTGCGAGTGGATCATTTAAAACTGATGGAATGATTATTGCTCCTTGTTCAATCAAAACAATGTCAGCTATTGCCCATTCTTATGGAGATAATTTAATTTCTAGGGCTGCTGACGTGATTTTAAAAGAAAGAAGAAAACTAGTTTTGTTATTGCGTGAAACTCCTCTTCATTTAACTCACTTACGTAATATGGTGGCAGTTGCTGAGAATGGAGGGATAATTTACCCACCGGTGCCAGCTTTTTATAATAATCCTGAATCTATTGATGATCTTGTGAATCACACTCTTTATCGAGTCTTGGATTTATTTAATATCGATAACGATCAGCTTAAACGATGGAATGGAATAAAAAAATAGGGCTATTTTAAAAAAAAATTGCTATTTAGTAAATTTTTGCTTGCCTATAATCAAAGCTCGATGTAAAACATTCAGTACTATTTCTTTTGCCCGCATGATGGAATGGTAGACATAACGGACTTAAAATCCGTGGGGCGTCAGCCCTTGCCAGTTCAAGTCTGGCTGCGGGTACCAAAATCACAAGTAATACTTAAATCGAGCGCTCTCCTTCATTTTTTTAAATTTTTCCCTTTCAAAGGTTGCAGTTAGATCTTTAATAACTAGACAGTAGACAAAAATTAATGTACAAAGTGAAGTCAATTTTAAAAAAGTTATTAACTGAATGTCAAAAGATTTAAAGAGTTTATTAGTTGCAATATTGTTGTCCACATTAGTGTTGATAGCCTGGCAGTATTTTTATGAATCTCCTAATCGAGCTCAAATAGAGCAATCTCAAGAAATGGCTAAACAAGCTAGGCTTGAACATAAAGAGCAATTACTTAAGCAAACCACGCAGACCATAATCAATGAACCAAGCGTAAGTAATGACGCAGTCGGACAGGTAACAATTAATACAGAAAAGCTAAAAGGAAGCATTTCCTTAAAAGGATTGCGCTTTGATGATTTACAACTGAAGGCTTATCAAGAAACTTTAGCTAGCAATAGTCCATTAGAAAGATTGTTTTCTGATAAAGGAGCTCAAGCTTATTTTGCTGAATTTGGTTGGATTAAAGACTCAAGCGATCAAGCTTTAACTATTCCAGATAAAAATAGCGTATGGCAATGTGATCAGGCTGAATTAACATCAAGTCAGCCAATTAGTTGTTATTGGCAAGGTGGTAATGCTCATTATTTTATTAACATCTCGGTGGATCAAGATTATCTATTTACGATAACTCAAATTGTAGAGAATAAATCTGCTAGTCGAATTAGTTTAGCTAATTACGGTAGAATCTACAAAGCTAAATCTGAACCAAAGCAGTTTGCGATTTTACATGAAGGAGCTATTGGAGTATTTTCGGATATTTTAAAAGAAGCAACTTATGAAGATATGAGCAAAGAGCACCAAGAAGTGTTTACGAACACTCCTGGTAGTTGGGCTGGAATAACTAATAAATATTGGTTATCTGCCTTAATTCCTGATCCTAATTTTGCTTCTAAAACTAATTTTATCGCTAGTCCTGCAAATAATGGTGAGTCTGGAGATAATTATAATGTTAACTATATTTCTCAAGATATTACTTTAAATCCAGGTGAAAAAAGTAAAAGTATAAATCACCTTTTTGCTGGAGCTAAAGAAGAAAAATTATTAGCACGTTATACTAAAGACAATAACTTTGTTCTGTTCGATCGTGCTATAGATTTTGGAATTTTCTATTTTATAACTAAACCTTTATTCTGGTTGATAAGTTATTTTTACTCATTGATGGGAAATTTTGGTTTAGCGATTATCGGGGTAACTTTTACCTTAAAATTACTAATGTATCCATTAGCTAATAAGTCTTTTAAATCTATGAAAAAGATGAAAGAATTACAGCCTCAGATTGAAGCCATTAAGTTACAGTATGCTGATGATAAGGTGAAGTTTAACCAAGAAATGATGGCTTTGTATAAGAAAAAGAATATTAATCCTGCTTCTGGTTGTTTGCCTCTATTAATTCAAATTCCACTATTTTTCTCTCTCTATAAAGTTATTTTTATTTCGATTGAAATGCGTCATGCACCTTTCTATGGTTGGATTAAAGACCTATCTGCGCCTGATCCGACTTCAATATGGAATTTATTTGGTATATTGCCTTGGTCTGGTTTCGGTATGTTGGATATAGGTTTGTGGCCATTTATTATGGGTATAACGATGTATGTTCAGCAAAAGTTAGGCCCAGAGCCGACTGATCCAGTGCAAGCTGCAGTGATGAAATTTATGCCTTTAGTTCTAATGGTTATGCTTTATGACTTACCTTCTGGATTAATGATTTACTGGTCTTTCTCTAATATTTTATCAATTTTACAGCAGCAGCTGATTAATAAAGGTACCAACTCAAAGGTTTCTTGAAATTAGACTATTGTACGAGATAAGAATGCGCTAAGGATATGCGAGGTTGTCATTCTCCGAGCTAGGCGAGGCCTAGCTTCGGGGGATCTATCTTATTTCGATATGGATTGTATATTCAAAATATACTCAAAACTCTGTAAAAAAGTAAGTAATGTAGTTAGAGTTATTGGTAAGGTTTATATAGGCCTTATCAATGGGGCGAACAGTACGCTTGATGGATTGATCACTAAGATCGTGGGGA
>CANDYO010000003.1 GCA_947424995.1 Rickettsiales bacterium
TAATAATTTAGATATCAGATATATATTACCTAAAGAAGGCTCGGTGATGACTTTAGATTTAATGGCAATTCCAACGGGCGCACCTAACAAAGAAAATGCATATAGATTTATTGACTTTATTATGAGACCAGATATTAATGCTGCAATTGCTAATTTTATAGGATTTACTAGTCCCAATTTAGCTAGTTATCCCTTAATTCGCAAGGAATTAAGAGAGGATCCTAATATTTATCCTCTACAGCATAATATAAACAATTTTTATACTTTGAAGATACCTACCTCAAGTTTTAATCGATTGCGCAATAGAGCTTGGATGAAGTTTTTAAGTGATGAAAAGGAATTTTAATTAGATGAACGAATTCACAAAACCAGATGCAATTATTAGAATAGAAAATATTTCCAAGCAATTTAAAGCAAATGATTATAAAACTGTTGATAACATAAGCTTGGAAATTCTTAGAGGCGAGTCGTTTTCATTGCTTGGTCCATCTGGCTGTGGAAAAACAACGTTAATGAGAATTATTGCTGGTTTTGAGAAACCAGATAGCGGTAGAGTTTTTATTGATGATATTGATATGACGGATATCCCTCCATATAAAAGACCTGTTAATATGATGTTTCAGTCTTATGCTTTGTTCCCGCATATGGATATTTGGAAAAACGTTGCTTTTGGTTTGGAGCAAGAAGGGCTACCATCCAAGGAGATCCAAACAAGAGTAGACGAAGCATTAGAAATGGTGGGAATGCACCATTTTGCTCATCGCAAACCAGGTCAAATTTCTGGTGGACAGCAACAAAGAGTTGCCTTGGCAAGAAGCTTAATTAAAAGACCAAAATTATTACTTCTTGATGAACCACTTGGAGCATTAGATCGTCAAACTAGCGAAAAAACACAAGTAGAACTAACCAATATTCAAAGTCTTTTGGGCATTACATTTCTTGTAGTGACCCATGATCAAGAAGAAGCTATGGCCATGTCAGATCGAATGGCAGTAATGAAGGATGGTAAGTTGCAGCAGGTAGGAGCTCCTAGAGAAATATATGAATATCCAAATTCAAGATTTGTCGCTAATTTTGTTGGCTCAATTAATATATTTCATGGCTATGTGAGTGATAATAGTAAGAAAAATCGTTTAACTATAAGTAGTGACGAAATATCTTCCCCGATGCTGGTTAACTCTTACGAGCAATTGAATATAGGTACAGAAGTATGGGTAGCCGTACGCCCAGAAGAAATGGGGATTTATAGCGAACCTGACGATGATTCACATAATCATGCCGAAGGAGAAATCATAGATATTTCCTTTTTGGGTAGTCAAATCATTTATCACGTTGCGCTGTCTAGCAAAAAAATAGTTCACGTCAGCTTACCAACTTCAGCAAGAGCAAAAAACCATTTACTTGATTATGGCAATAAGGCTTATGTTTCTTGGGATAAAACAGATGGAGTGTTACTTAAGTCATGACTATTGGTGTTTTTGATCGATATCGCTCACTTATAGTGATACCTCCATTTTTATGGGTAGGATTATTTATAGTAGTAGCTTTGATCCTATTATTGATCATTAGTTTTTGCGTTCCTGAATTCGGGGTCACTCCTTATAAGTTATTTTTTCAAATAGAAGATGGTAAGTTAGAAATTAGCCCAGATTTTAATAGTTATCAAACTTTGTTTGAAGATCCTTTTTATCTTAAAGCACTGCTTAACTCACTTAAATTAGCCTCTATTGCCACAATTTTTACTTTTGTTTTAGCCTATCCAATGGCTTATATAGTTTCAAAGGCTGCGCCTAAAAAGAAATTACTACTGTTGATTCTAATAATAGCACCATTTTGGACAGCCTTATTAATCCGTGTTTATAGCTGGATAATTATTCTAAAAACTAACGGCTTACTGAATCAATTTTTACTGTGGACTGGAATTATAGACCATCCTTTAGCGCTGTTAAATAGTCAAATTGCCGTTGTAATTGGCATAGTTTATACTTATCTACCGTTTATGATTTTACCCATCTACTCATCATTATTAAAAATAAAACCTAGTGTTTTAGAAGCCGCCGCAGACTTAGGTGCTAGGCCTTTTGCTATTTTTTGGCAAATAACTTTTCCACTATCTTTACCTGGAGTAATTATTGGTATAATTTTAGTGTTTATTCCAGCAGTTGGTGAATTTGTAATTCCAGATTTATTAGGTGGAGCAAAAATAATCACTGTGGGTAAATTGCTATGGACGGAGTTTTTTATGAATCGTGATTGGCCAATGGCAGCTTCTATTACTATTTTGATGGTTATTATTGTGGTGCTTCCAATTAAAATATTGCATCATTTTGTTAGCAATAATAGTGAGGAGCAATAAGCAATGCGCTTTAATTTTACTAATATAGCCACAATATTTGGATTTTTATTTTTATATATACCTATCCTGATTTTAATAGTTTTCTCTTTTAATAGCTCTAGCCTTATCACAGTATGGAAAGATTTCTCTTTTATTTGGTATGAGAAATTATGGCAGGATGACGAAATAATTTCTGCATTTTTTACTAGCTTTAAAGTAGCTTCATTATCTGCTACTGGAGCAGTAATAATTGGTACTTTAGCTGGACTTGCTTTGCAAAGAATTAGCATTTTTAGAGGCAAATCCATTTTCTCAATATTACTACCTATTCCTCTAATAGTACCGGAAGTAGTAGCTGGGTTTTCTATTTCTCTAGTTTTTTTATGCTTAAATAAAATTATAGGTATTCCTGCTAGATTTGGTATGGAAACAGTGGTTATCGCTCATATGGTTATTGGGGTAACTTATGTTGCTTTAATGGTACAAGCAAAATTAGCAGAATTGGATCCAGCTTATGAAGAAGCAGCTCTTGATTTAGGAGCTACGCCAATTAAAGTATTTTTTCTTATTACTATGCCACTAATAGCTCTAGCTTTGATTTCTGGTTGGCTGTTATGCTTTACTATTTCTTTAGATGACTTAATCATTGCTAGTTTTACGGCTGGCTCAGGAGTTACCACCCTTCCTATGTTAATTTATTCGCGTATTCGTTTTGGTATTAGCCCAGTTATCAACGCACTAGCTACGGTTATTATAGTTGTGGTTTTACTACTAACTATATTGGTATTATCAATTAACCTCACCAAGAAAAAGAATTACCTTCCTGAAAAATAGAGCTCAACTTTAAAGCATATTAACTAAATGGTTAACCTATAGCTTAGATTTGCATGCTAGCTTATTATTAAGCTAGTGCTATGCATAAATCTAAAGAGGAAAATTATGACAAATTACCATGGTTACTATTGGCCGTATCAAATTTCTTTATTATTAGCTGATATCTCACTAATTCCAGAAATATATACTTCTTCTGCTCCATGTAGAGGGCTAAGCCTCCTAATAAATACCATAGCATTAGACAAAAAGCTAAATGACGCAAATGATGATGCTGCAAAATATAAAGCTGGCTTTATTTCAAATGCTTTGAATCTAAGCGCTTTACAAATAGCATTAAATAATGAGTTTACAGAAGTTCTTCAAAAAACTAGTAAATTGAAGCCATATTTTGAGGAATATCCTAATAGCTTTGGTTGGAAGTGGATAAATTATTTTGAAGCTAGTGTAACTGGTTTTACACCTGAATTAGCTAGTTCAGGTAAATTTCCTAATTATCTTCAGGACTTAAGCACCTTACAAAGCGTTTTGCAAGTTGCTGCGGTGGGAGTGCATGCTCATGTAGAGCCACAAGATCTAAAAAGATTAAGTGATGGAATTAGAGGCGTAAATGAGGTTATTGCAAAGTATGGATCTATAGGTTCCTCTAATGAGTTACAAGCTGTTTCAACAGGGATAGTCGACATTAAATCAAAAGCCAATGCAATAATGGTACAGTTAGCTGCTGGGAGCAATTATTATGAATTATTGGCAGGGTTTGCTAGACTTTCCACTGATAGCATACCTGAGCTACAAACGCAATTAATAGCTCTAAAAGGAGCTATGGATAAGCGCCTAGAAGAGATGGATTTAGGAGGTCTATTGGATAAATGTACGAGTGACATCATGGAATTGTTATAAAATAATAGCTTTTAAATTAATTGTTTTTATGTTATTTTGAGGATTGTTTATTAAATCCATTTTTCACCTTTAGATGAAGTAATTATGAGCGATACCGAAGATAACGATCCAAAAAAAACCTTATTCTGTTCATTCTGTGGAAAGAGCCAGCATAATGTAAAGAAGCTAATCGCAGGGCCAAACATGTTTATTTGTAATGAATGCGTTGAACTTTGTGTGGATATAATGGGAGATCCAAACTTACCAATGGATATAACCCCAGAACCTCAAAAATCACTAACACCTAAGGAAATTTGTGAAGTACTGGATGAATATGTCATTAGTCAAAAACATGCTAAAAAAATATTAGCTGTAGCCGTTTATAATCATTATAAAAGATTGAGAAATTTTGATAAAAAAGACGATGTAGAGATTGCTAAATCAAATATTCTTTTAATTGGTCCAACTGGCTGTGGTAAAACATTATTAGCACAAACTTTAGCACGTATTTTAGATGTGCCGTTTACCGTTGCAGATGCTACCTCTTTAACTGAAGCTGGTTATGTTGGTGAGGATGTTGAAAACATCATTTTGAGATTACTTCAAGCTGCAGATTATGATGTAGAAAAAGCACAACGTGGTATTGTTTATATCGATGAAGTAGATAAAATTTCGCGCAAATCTGAAAATCCTTCGATAACTCGTGATGTTTCTGGTGAGGGAGTGCAACAAGCACTACTTAAAATTATGGAAGGAACTATTGCTTCTGTTCCACCACAAGGTGGTCGTAAGCATCCTCAACAAGACTTTGTCCAAGTTGATACCACTAATATTCTATTTATCTGTGGTGGAGCTTTTAATGGTTTAGATAAACTTATATCTGCTCGAGGACAAAATACATCAATAGGATTTGAAGCTAACGTACGCAGTAAAAAAGATGTAGATATCGGTGAAATTTTAAGCAAGGTAGAGCCTGAAGATTTAGTTAAATACGGCTTAATTCCTGAGTTTATAGGACGTATGCCAGTGGTTGCAACTTTGGTAGATCTTGATGAAAAATCGCTAATTGAAATCTTAACTAAGCCACGTAATGCTTTAATCAAGCAATATATGAAATTGTTTGATATGGAAAATGTTAAACTTAAAATTTTAGATAATGCTTTAAAATCTATTGCCACTAAAGCTATAGCACGTAAAACAGGTGCTCGTGGACTAAGATCAATTTTAGAATCTATTTTATTAGATACGATGTTTGATCTTCCTGGTAATGAAGAGGTTTCTGAAGTTATAATAGATGATGATGTGGTTCAAGGTACTAAAGCTCCTATTATTATGTATGATGCCGCACATAAGAAAAAAAGCGATAAAAAAGAGGAAACAGTTAAGCTTAAAAAAAGTAAAAAAGCTAGTTAGAAGATGTTGTAAAAACGTTGCATGAGCTAAAACTGCAATACCGCAGATAAGTAGGTCGTCATCCTGAGCAAAGCTGAGCGCGAAGCAAAGCGTAGGATGACGGCCTCACTTGCTAAATCATTTTGCAAAGAGAAAATACAAATGAAAGAAGTTTATATTATTGATGCAAAGCGTACAGCTGTTGGTAGCTTCAATGGTAGTTTATCCACTACTCCTGCCCATATATTAGGTGAGCTATTAATCAGATATCTAATCGCAAATAATAACCTCGATCCTGCTTTAGTTTCTGAAGTGATTATGGGGCAAGTTCTAACTTCAGCGCAAGGGCAAAATCCAGCTCGTCAAGCAGCTATTAACGCAAAGTTACCTAATACAGTTCCAGCCTGGACCATTAATCAAGTTTGTGGTTCAGGCCTAAGAGCAGTTGCTCTAGGAGCTCAAGCTATTTTAGCTGGAGATTCGGAAATAGTGATTGCCGGTGGACATGAAAATATGAGTCTTTCACCACATGCTATTAATATCCGCAATGGCCATAAATTTGGCGATGCAAAACTAATAGATCTAATGTTAATGGATGGCTTAACGGATGCTTTTAGCTTATGTCCAATGGGCATTACCGCTGAAAATTTAAGCAAAAAATACAATATTAGTCGTCTAGAACAAGATGAATTTGCATATGCTTCGCAGAAAAAAGCAGAAGTCGCCCAAAAAAATAATCGTTTTGCAGAAGAAATTTTGCCCGTTACCTTAAAGAAAAAAGAAGGTGAATTAATCTTTAATAGCGATGAATTCGTTAGAAAAGATATTACTATGGAAGGTTTAGCCAGGCTAAAACCAGCCTTTGAGAAAGATGGCACAGTTACTGCTGGTAATTCCTCAGGGATGAATGATGGCGCTGCTGTTTTATTATTAATGGAAAAGAAAGTAGCTGAAGCCTTAAAATTAACCCCTATGGCTAAAATTGTTTCTTATGCTCATGTTGGAGTGGATCCAAGTATTATGGGAATTGGCCCTGTAACAGCAGTAAAAAAAGCACTAGCAAAAGCTAACTGGAATATTAATCAGTTAAACTTAATTGAAGCTAATGAGGCTTTTGCTGCCCAAGCTATTGCGGTTAATAAAGAATTAGGTTGGAATCAAGACTTAATTAATGTTAATGGCGGAGCTATTGCGATTGGCCATCCTATAGGAGCTTCAGGAGCTAGAATCTTGGTTACCCTTCTTCATGAAATGGCAAAACGCGATGCAAAAAAAGGCCTGGCTACCCTTTGTGTTGGCGGCGGTATGGGCGTTGCTATGTGCGTAGAAAGAGCTTAACCAATAACCGTAAAACAACAATTATCTTTTATTTCTTTTAAAGGTGGAGCTTTGCATATTTGCATCTTTAATATGTCTTTTGAGTGGAGCATATGACCTTTTAAATGCTGATGCAGTGAGAAAGCTAACTGCTCGATTAAATAAAATTCTTTTCCTAAGCAAAATAACCTTATCGATTCCAGTAATTTTGCATAGCAGATAGTCTCATTTATATTTCCAGAGTGGCAAGCTGCTGGAATATTTGCAAAAGAGATACTTATATAAAACTCTATCTTTTGTGGAATGATTCTCTCTTCATTTTCTACGCCAATAGAAATATCTAAGATCAATTTATTTATTTCAAGAATAGATTTCATATATACAGTTTTTTATTAAAAAGTTGTTTTTTGCCTTAAAGCCAGAGATCGGCGTCATCCCTGGCAAGCTGATAAAGGCTGCGCGACCGGGGATCTCTAGAGTTTATTTCCTCATGAGATCCCCGATCTCGGACTCCGTCCTCGTCAGAGATGACGTGGAAATTGGTACAGCATAAATCCCTTAATTATTCTCATAATTTCGAACAAAATTATCAAGCAGTTTTATGCCAAATACAGTTGCTCCAGCTGGGTTTAAATCACGATCTTTATCAGCCCAAGCAACACCGGCAATATCTAGGTGAGCCCAGGTAACATCATTGACAAAACGTTTTAGGAACTGAGCAGCAGTAATACTGCCAGCACCACGACCATTAGTACTATTGCTAGTATTACGAACATCAGCAATATTAGAGTCAATCATTTTATCATAATCGCTACTAAGTGGCAGAGGCCATAGCTTTTCATCTACATTTTTCCCAGCTTGAATTAATTTATCAGCTAGTTCGCTATTATTTGAAAATAATCCGGCGTGATGGTTGCCAAGCCCCATAATAATAGCTCCGGTAAGTGTGGCTAGATCAATCATCAACTTAGGTTTGAAGCGATCTTGACAATACCATAAAGCATCAGCTAACACCAATCTACCTTCTGCATCAGTATTTAATACTTCAATAGTTTGACCAGACATACTTTTTACTACATCAGACGGGCGCTGCGCATTACCATCTGGCATATTTTCTGCAAGACCTGCTATAGCTACTATATTTACTTTAGCTTTTCGTGCTGCAAGAGCTTTAATCAATCCAGTTACAACTGCTGCTCCAGACATATCATACTTCATATCTTCCATGCCATTAGCAGGCTTAAGAGAAAGTCCACCGGAGTCAAATGTAACTCCTTTGCCGACGAAAGCGAGCGGTGCTTCACCTGGTGTTCCTCCATTATATTGCATTACTAGTAACTTTGAATCCCTGATACTTCCTTGGCCAACCCCCAGGATGGCATTCATACCCAAAAGATGCATTTCTTTTTCACCAAGAATCTCTACTTCTATGCCAAGAGGAGCCAAAGCTTCTTTAGCTGTATTAGCAAAAGTTTCTGGATAAATAATATTTGGCGGCTCAGAAACTAAATGACGACTAAAGTATACTGCTTCAGCTACTGGTTCTAATTCTTGAGTATATATAGCAAGAGCTTTTTCGGCTGTAGATGTTATTAATTCTAGATAATTGACAATAGTTACATCTTTTAATTTCTCAGCTGATTTATATTTAGAAAAACTATAGTTACGTAAGTTAGCGCCATAAGCTACATTAGCATAGACTTGAGCTTCATCTGTAGCTATCAGCCTTTTATCTAAGCTAACCGCAGCTTGTTCAAGTTTCATACATTTTAGTGCGGCTATAATTTTACCACCAAATTTAGTGGCAGCGAGAAGATTAAAGTCTTTAACTTGGCCTAAACCAATTAATAATATATATTTTGTCTGCGGGTGATTAAGCGTAGTTAAGCTAGCTGTTGTTCCAGTTTTAGCTTCAAATTTACGTAATTCTACTATTTGAGTTATTGCCTGCTGGAGCTCAGAATCAAGATTAGTATCTCGACTAAGGTCAAAATCTTCTCCTAGTCCTAATACTAAGATATTTGATGATAATTTAGAGTTAAAAGTAATTTTCATAATCTTCTCCTATATGTCCATTAGTTCTAAAATAACAGGTACATGATCAGAGGGTAATTCCACCCCCCTCATCTCTCTCAGAATATAACCTGCTTTAACGTATTTTTCTAGTGCTGGTGTAACCCAAATATGATCAAGGCGACGTCCACGATCAGATTTTGCCCAATCATAATTGCGGTAACTCCACCAACTATATAATTTTTCAGTTTCTGGAGTATATTTACGAATAGTATCAACCCAGTCTAATGATTTATATAATTTTTCCATTTTTTCTATTTCGATAGGAGTATGGCTTATTTCATTAAGTAGTTGCTTATGTGACCATACATCATTTTCAAGCGGAGCAATATTCAAATCACCTAATAAAATTAATGGGTCAGCGCTTGATCTATTATTTTTAAACCATTCAGTTATCTCATCCATGAATAGAAGCTTATGCTTAAATTTAGGATTCATATGTTGATCTGGAATCTCTCCACCAGACGGCACATAAAAATTATGAATTTCTACATTATTATATAATTTAACCGCTATGTGTCGATGATCCTTTTCATTAGCAAAATTTATCGAAAAACTACCTGCTAATGGCTCTTTAGATAATATAGCTACGCCATTATAACTTTTACCGCCATGGACTTCTATATATTTAAAACCAAGGTCTTTAATGTATTTAAAAGGAAATTCATTATTAGTTACCTTTATTTCTTGTAAACAAAGAATATCTGGCTTTTCTTGAATCACAAATTTTTCTATATTATTTAATCTAACTCGAACAGAGTTTATATTCCAAGTGGCTATTTTCATTGCATTTTCTTTGTTAAAAGTTCTTGCATTTGTGCATAATTAGGTAAATTAGTAGTGTCTCCTAAAACAGCAGCTGTAATAGGCTTTTTTGAGCTAAATATATTTTTAGCCAATGTATGTAATTGTTCAATAGTAATAGAAGAGTAACCATTCCAAATCTCTTCTCTTGGAATATATCGGCCATAACAGGAGTAATTCCCAGCCAAAATACTAACCCAATTATCTGCAGTTTCTCTACTCATACACAGGGAAGCTTTTACTTGAGCTAGACATCTATCTATTTCATTTTGGCTAATATTGTGAGTTATTTTGTCTATTTCCTCTGATAACACTGTAAGTAATTCGGTTACTTTATCAGTAGAAGTGCTAAGGCAAACCCCAAAAACTCCACTATCAATATAATATTGACAAAAGCTTCCTACCGAATAAACTAAGCCCCTTTTTTCACGAATTTCCTGAAATAATCTTGAGGAAATACTACCCCCCCAAATATTGGCTAACATTTCTAATTTATAATATTCATCCGAACGAATCGATATTCCTTCATACCCGACAACTAAATGGAATTGAGACAATTCAGGATCATGCTCGAATCTATATCCGCCTGTGTAATGAGCGTTTTCCGCTTTTATTATTTCACTAGTTGGAAAGGGGAAGAATTTTTTATTAACTAAATCCATTAATTCTTGATGAGTTAAATTACCAGCAGCAGATATTATAATTCTTGGTGCTATATAATGCTGGTGAATGAATTGAATAATTTGTTCACGACTAAATGAGGTAATGCTTTCTTCAGTACCAAGTATACTCCTACCCACTGCTTGACTGACAAAAGAGGTCTCAGAAAAATACTCAAAAATCATATCATCAGGATTATCTTTGGTTTGTGCAAGTTCCTGTAAAACTACATTTTTTTCTTTAGTTATTTCTAATGGGTCATGAACAGAGTGAAACATGATATCAGCAAGCATATCAATAGCCAATGGCAAGAATTCTTTTAAAATTTTAGCTGAATAAACAGTATGTTCTTTAGAAGTATAAGCATTTAAATAACCACCAATTGCATCAAATTCTTCAGCGATCTGTTTAGCACTACGTCTAGAGGTGCCTTTAAAATTCATATGCTCGATGAAATGAGCAATCCCATTTAAATCAATAGATTCGTACCTACTACCAACTTTTACCCATATCTCTATAGCTACTGATGAGATATCTTCTTTAGTTAGACTAAGAATTGTTAATCCATTAGGTAAAATCGTTTTTTGATGTTGTTGCTCTATAAAATTTTTGCTATAAGTCAAAGGTCAATAATCCTAAATATGATAAGTAGATTTTTAATATGCGCATACTCGACAATCCTTTTCAACAAAATTCTGTTACTTATTGCTTAGAACTACAAATAAAATTTATTTATTTGCAATATTTTGTTCAATTTTGTGATAAATTGAGTGACTCAATAGTCTATTTTGAAGCAGAAGAAACTAAAAATATTGATAGCAATCCTGAAGATTTATGGCAGATCGAAGTATATTTAGATAATAAGCCAAATCTTGAAGATTTACAAAGACAAATTACTGAATTAGCGCTAAGCCATTCTATTGCTGCACCAACATTACATTTATCTAAGGTAAAAGATCATGATTGGGTAAGCGAAGTACAAAAAAGCTTTATTCCAATCCAGGCTGGACGTTTCTTTATCCATGATTCTAGTTATCAAGATAAAATCTCAAGTGATAAAATATCTATAGAGATCAATGCAGGCAGAGCTTTTGGCACAGGTGAACATGAAACTACCAGTAATTGCTTAAAAGCTCTATCAGAGCTTGCTGATGAAAACAACAAATATACTAACTGTTTGGACATGGGATGTGGCTCTGGAATTCTAGCTATTGCTATGGCTAAATTATGGCCGAATCAAATAACCGCTGTAGACATAGATGAACAGGCTGTATTAGTTACTAGAGAAAATATTGATATTAACAAGGTAGGATTTATTATTGCTAATCAAAGTAATGGCTATGATTCAAATTTAGTTACCAGCAATGGTAAGTATCAACTAATTACCGCTAATATTTTAGCTGCTCCTTTAACGGAAATGGCTGCAGCAGCCTGTCAACATTTAGCTAAAAACGGTATTTTGATTTTGGCTGGATTCTTAGAGAATCAAAAGCAAGCCGTGCTGGAAGCTCATCAACAGCAGGGTTTAGTTTTAATTAAAGAAATCTGCGCCGAAAACTGGCCTGCTTTAGTGATGAAAAAATAGTTAGACGTGGAAGTGCTTTCAGCTCAACGCCAAGGATGAACATCATTCTTGCCCACCAAAGCTTACGACATAGCTTTAGCGAAGTTGAAAGCGAAGGCTAGGGCAAGAATCTAGTTGAAATCTTTTAAACCTTCTTAAAGCCCTCTGAATCAAGAGATTTAATCTGGACTCTCGAATCGCTACTACGTGCGATTCAAGAGTGACGCCGATCTTAATTTAAAAGTCAGAAACTATCTTTTATTAATCAACTTAGCTTATGCAATTGCTTGAGCAGTAACAAAGCTAGTAAGCTTTTCTAAAGCTTTTTCTTCAATTTGTCTTACACGCTCTTTTGAAATACTAAAATGATTACTTAAATCTTCAAGAGTTAGTGGGTTTTCATTAAGCTTTCTAGCGTTAATAATATATTGCTCACGCTCATTTAATTGATTCATAGCATTACGAAGCATTAATTTACGATTTCTTTTTTCTTGATTAAAAGCATAAATTGTTTCTTGGCTAGCACTGCTTTCAGGAATTAAATCGATTAGATTGTCACCTTCTTCATCGCCAATAGGTTCGTCTAAATAACGATCCTGTCTTAATCTGACATCCATTTCAGCAACTTCAGCTTCAGTAACATTAAGTTCTGTTGCTACCTGTTTATAATCACTATGGTTAAAGTCTCGCCCTTCAATATTAAATATTTTTCTTTTCAATCTACCTAGATTAAAGAATAATTTTTTCTGGGCAGCAGTAGTACCAATCTTCACTAAAGACCAAGACTTAAGAATGAATTCTTGAATCGATGCTCTGATCCACCACATAGCATAAGTAGATAGCCTGAAGCCTTTATCTGGATCAAACTTTTTTACCGCTTGCATTAAACCAAGATTCCCTTCTGAAACTAATTCTACGATAGGAAGTCCATAATTGCGAAAGCTTAAAGCAATTTTTGCTACAAGCTTTAAATGACTTTCTACTAATTTTTGAGCAGCGAACACATCTTGGTGCTCACCAAGCCTTTTAGCCAACATGTATTCTTCCTCTTGTTCTAGAGAAGGGATACTGTTAATGCTGCGCAAATAACTTAAAAAGCCTGTGTGGCTATCACTAAGTGCTGGTAAAAAATGAGACATAAATTCCTCCCTAGTATAGTAAATATTTCTTCTATATTAATACATCTAATATCTATATAGATAAATTTCAATCCTTTAAAAGGCATACTAGCATAAAATCATAAAACTCGCTAGTTAATTATTTAATCTCTAGGCTTAAAATTACCCCTATTAACCTTTTATTAAGATGATTATGAAATAATTAAGCCATAACACTTATTAAGGAGCGATTATTATGAAAGCAAAAAATAATCTAATGGAAGCATTTAATAATTATCTACAAGAGAGTGCAACAAAAAATACAGCAGCTTCTTTTTCAGATTTTGAAACAACCTTATCAAAAGCTGATGAAACAGTACAAGTTAAGGCTTTGCAGGAATTACTTAAAAGTAATGGCTCTGAAATTGCGCCTAAGTTTGGCTTAAAAGATGCTTTTGTTACTACAGCTGTAGGACAAGCTCTTAGGAATATTTTTAGAAATAACCCTAACTTATTATATTCTAAAGAAGGTGGAAAGTATAAATTTCTTGATGATGTAGTCCACTGTAGTAGCGACCTTAGAGGTTATATTTATGATGATATTTCAGCTAGAAAAGATAACGCAGGGAAAGACTTTTTAAATGAGGTTCTTGATCAAGCGGTCACTCAAAATGAATCTTTGGTTTCGAATATAGTTGGCAGTAGAATTATTACCAAACAAAGAGAAGTAGAGCTTCTTGAGAAAGCGATGGTAAAGAATCCGGATTTAGCTACAGAGATGATAAAAAAAGGAGTAGAATCTCAAAAAACAACAAAATTTATGAAAAATAATTGGTCTATTTCTGATCTAGATATGATGCTATCTGATCATATATCAGCTATTAATCCAAATAGAAGCTCTTACGGTTTTGGTCGTGATCCGCAAAGACTACCTGATTCATTGCTTAAATCAGCATGGAGTGAATATATTTCAAAAGAAAAAGAACAAGCAAGCTCGCTTGCAAAAGGTGAAAACGCTATAAAAGGATCTTCTCATCTCTTAACACGAGTAATAAATATAGGTGATAAAAAGTTAATTTGCGACATGGCTCTTATGGGTTTTAAATTGGACAAAGACAGTCTTGATTTAACTTATGGCAATGATACAGCGGCTAAATTAGCTCAAGAGCTAAGAGATAATAAAAACCCTCTTTATCAAGCACTTGGATCAAAAAGTTTAACAGATAATGACGTACAAAGAATAGCATTATTAGCTTCTTCAAATATGCATCTAGATGAGCAAAAGCAATACTTAAAAAAACATAAGGGAGTTTCTCCTCTCAAATTAGCTATTGATACAGAGCAATTTGATATAGCCGCTAAAATGATAGCAGATGGAGCAAGCCTTAAATCGTCTGAATTATCTATAGGTGATAGGCTAAGAAGCGCTGTAGGGCTTATAGATATTAAAGATGTAAGCGCCTTTAAGTTAGCTCAAAGTCAGGATCCTAAGAAAAAAGAAATGAAATTTACCGATTTTGTTAAAGAGAAGAAAGCTAGAGCTGGCTATAGCCAGGTAAAATAATCACTTGATGCTTTACAAAACTTAGATGTTGAGATAGATTTTATATTAAGAATATACTTAAATTTAATAGGATTGCTTTATGGCAAAAGATACGGAACAACGGCCGTCATTAATTGATAGCCAAACTTTACATAAAAATCGCCCACTTTCGCCGCATTTATCTATTTATAAAATGCAGCTTACTTCGGGTTTATCGATCTTGCACCGGATAACCGGAGCATATTTATACATCGGCTTATCTATATTTGCTTGGATAGTTTTTGCCTTGGTTTATTCACCAAATACCTTAGAAGAATTAGCTAGCTGTATTTATAGCAATCTATACACAATGATATTATTTAAATTAATGCTACTTGGTTGGACTTTTTCACTTTTTTATCATCAACTCAACGGAGTTAGGCATTTATTCTGGGATATAGGCAAAGGCTTTGATTTAAAAACCACTTATAGATCAGGAAAAATAGTTTTAGCTTTATCGATTTTGTTAACGATTGCTTGTTGGTTATTAGTATATTTATATCCAAGCACAGTAGAGTTAATTATAGTAGAACCAGTTGTAGTAGAAAGTGAGTAGAGGATAATATGAAAAAAGAAAATGATTTACGTTCTCCCCTAGCTAAAGCTAAAGGTTTAGGAGCCGCTGGCAATGGTACTGCCACCTGGTGGGCCCAAAGAGTTTCAGCAGTTGCTTTGGTGCCATTGGTAATTTGGTTTGCTTATTTCATGCTTCAAGCCGTAGAATATAGAGATACCGACTTGATGACTTCTATGTTTACTTCTCCTTTTGTAACCCTTTTACTGGCATTATTTATCACTATTGGTTTATATCATGGTAATTTAGGCATGAAAGAAATTATTGAAGATTATGTCCATTGCAATTACATGAAGTTTAGCTTAATTTTATTAGTCAAAATGTTTAGTTTGGTTACGGCAGTTGCTGGACTTTGCGCGGTGTTAGTGCTTCATTTATCAACATTTAGTGTTAACTAAATCAATTAAGAGAAAGGCAAAAAATTTATGGTGGCTAAGAGTTATACAATAATTGATCATTTTTATGATGTAGTAGTAGTAGGTGCCGGTGGAGCAGGATTACGTGCCGCTTTTGGAGCAGCAGAAGCTGGACTTAGTACAGCTTGTCTATCTAAAGTTTTTCCTACTCGTAGCCATACCGTTGCCGCACAAGGTGGAATGAGCGCTGCTCTTGGTAATATGGGTGAAGATAATTGGCGCTGGCATATGTATGACACTATTAAAGGAGCTGACTGGCTTGGTGATCAAGATGCCATTGAATATATGTGTAAAAATGCTATGAAAGCGGTAATCGAGCTTGAACATTATGGAGTACCATTTTCTCGCACCGCTGAAGGTAAAATATATCAGCGCCCATTTGGTGGAATGACTACTGAATATGGCGAAGGAAAGCCAGCTCAACGTACTTGCGCCGCAGCAGATAGAACAGGGCACGCTATTTTACATACTCTCTACCAACAAGCTTTAAAGCATAAGGTGAATTTTTTTATTGAGTATATTGTTCTAGATCTAATTATGGATGATGATGGCACCTGCCGAGGGATAATGGCTTGGAATCTAGATGACGGAACTATTCATCGTTTTAGAGCTCATATGGTGATATTAGCAACAGGGGGCTATGGTCGCACCTATTTCTCTTGTACTTCTGCTCATACTTGTACTGGCGATGGGAATGCTATGGCTCTTCGGGCCGGATTACCTCTGCAAGATATGGAATTTGTTCAGTTTCATCCTACCGGTATTTATGGAGCTGGTTGTTTAATCACTGAGGGCTGTAGAGGCGAAGGTGGTTACTTGGTAAACAGTAAGGGAGAACGGTTTATGGAGCGTTATGCTCCATCGGCAAAAGATTTAGCCTCTCGAGATGTAGTATCAAGAGCAATGACCATTGAGATTCGTGAAGGGCGTGGTTGTGGGCCTAAGAAAGATCATCTTTATCTTAACTTAAGTCACTTAGATCCTGAAATAATTCATATTAGGTTACCAGGTATTTCTGAAACAGCAAAAATTTTTGCTGGAGTTGATGTAAATAAAGATCCTATTCCAGTATTACCTACAGTTCATTATAATATGGGCGGCATACCAACTAATTATCATGCAGAAGTTGTAACTTTAAAGAACAATAATCCTGATCAGGTAGTCCCAGGTCTGATGGCTATTGGTGAAGGAGCATGTGTTTCTGTTCATGGCGCTAATCGTTTAGGCTCTAATTCATTATTAGACATCGTAGTATTTGGTAGAGCTGCAGCTTTAAGAGCTGCTGAAATAATCAAGCTAAATACCCCTCATAAAGTATTGCCAAATAATGCTGGTGAACAAGCAATAGAAAGATTAGATAAAATCCGTTTTTCTAAAGGAAAACTGTCAACAGCTGATATTCGCGATAACATGCAGCATGTTATGCAAAATCATGCAGCAGTATTTAGAACTGAAGAAACATTGGCGGAAGGAGTTGAATTAATTGATAAAGTCTTTGCTAGCTATGCTGATCTTGGAATTACCGATCGCGGTATGGTCTGGAATAGTGATCTAGTGGAGGCTTTGGAATTACAAAATCTTTTAGAGCAAGCTGTAGTAACCATGCATGGCGCCCATAACCGCCAAGAAAGCAGAGGTGCTCATGCTAGAGAAGATTTCCCTGATCGAGATGATAAAAACTGGATGAAGCATAGTATTTTTTGGCTTAACAATAAAGGTAAAGTAAAAATTGATTATCGTCCTGTGCACCAAAATACTTTAAGCGATGAAGTAGAAATGGTTCCACCAAAGAAGAGGGTATATTAAATGGTTGAATTAAGATTACCACCAAATTCAAGAATCGATAAAAAAGATGGCAAGCATTATAAAGCTGATGCAAAAGCTAAAAATACTAAGATTTTTAATATCTACCGCTTTAACCCCGAAGATGGTAAAAATCCAAGAGTTGATAGCTTTGAAGTGGATTTAGAAAATTGTTCAATGGTGCTGGACGCTTTGATTAAGGTTAAAGCTGAATTTGATTCAAGCCTTACTTTTCGTCGTTCATGTCGCGAAGGAATTTGCGGTAGTTGCGCAATGAATATTGATGGGACTAATACTTTGGCTTGTACTAAAGCTATCTGTGATACCGAAAAAGAAGTAAACATCTATCCTCTTCCACATATGCCAGTGATTAAAGATTTAGTTGCCGATATGACTAATTTTTATGCTCAATATGAATCTATAGAACCATGGATTAAAACTTCAAGCCCAACTCCAACTTCAGAGAGATTACAATCTCCAGAAGAGCGAGAAAAATTGGATGGGTTATACGAATGTATATTATGTGCTTGTTGCACTACTAGCTGCCCAAGCTATTGGTGGAATGGCGATAAATACTTGGGGCCTGCCGTATTATTGCAAGCTAATCGTTGGTTGGTTGATAGTAGAGATGAAGCAACGGGCGAGCGTTTAGATGCCTTAGAAGACTCATTTAAACTATATCGTTGCCACACTATTATGAACTGCGCTAAAGCATGTCCTAAAGGCTTAAATCCTGCTAAAGCTATTGGTAACATCAAGCAGATGATGGTAGAAAGAAGAGAGTAACCGCTCTCTTATATATTTTTGATTGCTTGCAATGGGTCTTCTTTGTATAGTAGCTAAAGATTTAGTTAAATATTAAAAAGTAGTTTTTTATTTTAAAGAAAAAAACGGCGTCGCCCTTGGACGAACGAAGTGAAGTCCGAGGGTCCAGTAAAACTCTCTTAATATTTAGAGTTCTTAAGAGTTTTAAAAGATTTTAACTGGATTCTCGCCACCAGCTGAAGCTGGTAGCAAGAATGACGTCCATTCCTGATTTTTATCTAAAACCACCTTTTAACAGCCGATGATTTAAGAGTAACAATCAAAATGCGTTTTTCTTCTACATTTTCACTTTATGTTGTACGAAGCTTATTGCTAAATTTATTTTATGTATTTTTAGCTTTTTGCTTTATAAGCTTTATTCTTGATTTATTAGAATTAATTCGTAAGGCACAAGGAAAAGAAATTTTCATCGGACAGATGCTAAGAATAGTATTTTATAAAGTACCATTCATGACTTTCTCTTTTTTGCCATTTATTTTTTTATTTGGCTCTATTCTTACCTTCACTAAATTAAATAATAATTTTGAAATTGCAGCAGCAAAATCAGCTGGAATTTCTATCTGGTCTTTGTGCATACCATTAATGAGCACGGTTTTAATTCTTAGTATATTAATATTATGGGTACTGCATCCAATTTCAGCAATTTTTTTAGATAAAAATCGAGCGCTTCAAAGTAAATATTTTGACTATAAATCTTATCTAGTATCCGTCCATTCTAATGGTATATGGCTTTATGACCACACTGATAATCCAGAGGATGAAAAGGTTGTTAACGCTAAAAATGTAATAGAACATGGTAAAGCTTTATCAAAGGTCTCAATATATTACTCAGGAATAAAAAAAGATTTTACCACCAGTTATATAGCTAATTCCGTCACTTTGGAGAATGGGTTTCTAGTCATGAGTGATGTAATGAAGTATGATCCTGGGATTAATGCTATTCATTATGAAAAACTTAGCTTACCAACTAATTTGGTTGCCGATCAAATCCAAGAAAGCATTGCTGACCCCGACATTATTCCATTTTGGAATTTAAGTGAATTTATTAAACAAGTTAAGCAATCAGGTTTCTCTAGCTTGAAGCATGAATTATATTACCAATCGATGCTTGCAAGCCCGGTGTTATACATATCCTTAATGCTGATTGCATTATCCTGTTCATTAAATTTACCTAGACAAGGAAAATTAGGAGTAGTTTTTATTGTGGGCAGCATTATAGCCGTAGCAATATTTTTTATTGATAAAATAGTAAATGTAATGGCATTAACTGGAGTTTTGCCTATAAGTGTAGCTGTATTAGCGCCAAGTATCGCTTATTTACTCCTAAGTATTGCAGCATTAATTCACTATGAAGAAGGGTAGCCTTTTAAAGCTCATTACCTATATCTGTAGTATTACCTATAGTACTCTGGGTTAGTATTTCTGTATGAATAGCAGTATTATTATTTTTACTAGTAACAAAAAAGAAATCATATCCCATTGATCCTAATACTACAAATTCAAAGATATGCCCATAATTACTTACTTCTACTGCCTTACTATTACCTATTATATTTAGCATTTGATTTTCAAATATAGGAGCAGTCATTCTAGTTATAGTCATTGGTGGAAATATAGTTAATATTTCAGCGACTGATCGAGATTCAATTTCAATAAGAATGGTTACAGCAGAGAATCCCGCGCAGGTTAGATAATTGAAGCTAGTGTTTTCTAAAGCAGAAAAGCACTTATTTGCCTTACTTATTACATGTTCTTCATCGCTAAATGAGATTGTATCATTACCAGTTATAACTTTAAAAAGAGAAAGCTCTATCTCATTCCCCAGTCTCGTCATTTTATCATAAATGCCAGTAGACTCTACTATTTTGCCACATACTTTACTTACATATGATCTAGGCATTCCACCAGCAATGGCTATAAGTGGCCAAGATGCCTGTATATTTGTTGTAACAACTTCTAAAGAAGTTAAATCTTTTTGAGTAATGTCATTTTTACTTTCTGCTGCAATAGCAAGAGCTCTAGCAGCTACATCACTTGCTATTATCATAGGAGTTGATGTCTTAGATAGACTGCCTTTGCTTAAACCAACTTCATACCACTTCTGCATAAGAGGTATACCTTTGAGTAGAAGACTTATACTTGAAGACATTAAGTGGAGATAATTATATTTAATGCCACTACCACCGAATTCATCACCATCTTTGATATAGCGTGTCACAGTATAAATCCTGACCCCCTCCCTAAAAAACGCAAATGCATTTGGATCATTACCTAAGGCTTGTTCCACTGGAGAGAATACTACTTTAAAAATTGATAACATTTCGATATTTTTGACTATTTCTGGTATATTTGGAATGCTTTTCCAGATCAAAGATAGAAAATTTTGAGTTTGCTTAGAGCTATGATAGAACCCTAGCGATAAAGCTGTTTGAATATTCTTTGGAGTCAGATTCCATAAATGATTTTCTCTAGTTTGCTTTTCAAAGCGCTTTACTAAATAATATAATAGCATGATGCTCTCTTAAAATTTTGACTTAATTCAAAAATAAATTTTTTTTAGTTAATTAATCATTTTACTAAATGTTTATTTATTTACTAAGTATTAATCAAAAAGAAGCTAACATAGTGTGGAGTGATAGTCAAGCAATGAAGTTAAGTTTAAAAATAGCAATTTTTGCTGACCTTTAGCTTAAATCTTAGTTATTTAGCTAAGACTTGAGATACTTGTCTGCCTGGCGTATTAGTAGAGACGGTTTCTTGCTCTGTAGCAGAAGACTTTACAAACTTAAGTCCGGCTAAAAGAGCTGGATTTGCAAGAGAGACCGCTTGTTTTTGAGCTTTCTCAAGATTTGTTAAAGTTGGTGTTGGTGCGGTTGTTATAGAAGGTGCTTTTATCACTAATTCTTCTTTAATTCCTAAAGCATTTAAAGCTATTTTCATTTCTTTTTGCTTAGCTGTTAAATCAGCTGGAACACTATTCTCTCTGTATTCAGCTTGGTTATCAGGGCTATTTACAAAAGCCATGAAATCTTTTTTTGCAGCGGTTAAAGCCTCTGGCTTTATATTAGGATCAATTCTTTTTAGATGGTGAACTAGAGCTGCTTCTATGTATTGATCAAGCTTTTTAGGATCCTGTTTTGAATCCGTATCAAGCAAATTATTGAACTGATGCAATTTTATCGCTTGAGGAACTAGATCTATGTAAACTCCATTCTGAGCCTCTTTAAATACTTCATCTTTATGCTTAGTAGATATTACTGCTTCTATTTGCATTTGGTTTAAGGAATGTTGTTTTTGGGACTCAGCTTGAGCCTCTACCCATAGGTCTTCATTTGGATACGCTTCTAATTTTATTCCAGCCAAGGTCTCGTTTAATACTTGTTCGCTTAAATCATTTCGCGATTTTGCTTCGCTTAAAGCCGTTTTATAACTGGTTATCAATGATTCAGTATCATCGCTTAATTGTTGAGGATTAGTTACTAAACAATTTTTAGCTGAAGAGATAGTAAGTTGCGCAGGTGCATTAGATTTTAAGTCAGATTTCTTCTTATTAGCTTCCAAACCTTTAAACATAGCATCTCTAATAGATATATCGAGAGCTTTTAGCTCTTTAGACATCTCTGCTAGGATAGAAAACTTACTAAGGTTGGTGTCAACCGCAGTAATATCTTTGATAATCGATTCAGCAAGAATTGTAACATTACGTGATTCAGTTCGTTTACTTTCATAATTAGCGGCATTCACTTCATCTTGCTCAGTATTATAACCAGCCTTTATTGCTGTAGAGGTGCATAATTGCTCCCTAGCTCGCTTAAGAAGATCTGCTCTTATTTGCGATGCAAGACCTTTTATAGGCTTTAACGTAGTAATAATGGTTGCTATTTCAGGATCAGTTGCTAATCGAGTTCGAATATTTTTATATTTATCTTTTATTTCATTTTGAGCTGCAAGAGCATTATGCTCAGCTAATACCGCTTTTTGCTTAATTTTTGGAAGAACCCTAATTAAGGCAATCATTCCATCTTTCAAAGCGATGTCCACATCTTTAACTGGAGGCCCAGGTCTAGATACCGTAGAGATCATAGTAGACGCTGTCTCTAAGTTACCATGTTGCAATGCTCTGGCAATTAAATTGTTATTTACTATTTCTTTTGCAGACGAAATATTATAATCAGCTAAATTTAAAGGTTGAATAATATCGTCATTTGTAACTTGCTGTAGAGGCGCTTTTTTTGCCTCAGTAAAACTAGGCAAAACAGTTGTTGCATCTACTCCTGTGGCGTTTACTTCTGCTGTTCGTGGTTTAAGATTTTGCTGTCCATTACCAACATTTGCTATCTTGAATGCTTTTGGTGCAACCTCAGCTTTCGCTACGGTTATAGGCGATCCAGCCTGCACAGAGAGGGGTCTTGCCTTAGCTTCAACAATAGCTTTATCCCCCAAAAGAGAATCAAGAGTTTCTTTAGGAAGAGCACTGCGTAGCTGCTCTATTTCAGCTTTACTCATTGCTTTTAATTGTTTTAATAGAGAGTTAACCGAACTTACTTGATTATAGCCTGCCAATTCCACTGTAGATTCATTGCTGCTAAGGCTAGAAACAGAACTACCTCTAGATCTATTAGAAACAAGCTCTTCTTGTGCTGAGGTAGATTTTGTTGATGCTTCATGTATATTATCATAACTTTCTAATACTCCTTGCATCTCATCGTAATTATAATTTATATCACCACCAGCCATTTCCTGCATAACATCTATAATATCTTGATCCCGAAGATTTTTTATGTATGGATTAGCCCCTCTATCTACGAGTAATTGAGCGATAGATTTATTATCCTCTTTTACGGCAAACATAAAAGCGGTATTACCCTCTTTATCTTGTGTATTTACATCAATATTTGGATTTTCTTTTAAGAGTTTTTGTAAATTATCTAAATCATTTGATCTAGTATACTCCATTAGTAATTCTTCTTTTTTTTTGCTCATTAAACTCAATCCTTTAAAACATTTATATAAATAATACAAATGTTTTGTTAATTAAAGATTAAGAAACTTAGTTTTTTAAGAATTTTTTCGCAAGCTCAATGCTTTCCAGACTTATGCTGTGGCCGAGATCTTTAATAATATGCTCTTCAACAGGAATTTGCATGTTTTTTAAGGCCTTTACACTAAAGCGATGCTGAGAGATTGGCACTACTTGATCAACATCACCATGAGCAAGAAATATTTTTGGTCTAGATTTAATCTCCATTGCAAGAGCGCTTGGTTTAACTAAAGCTCCTGAAAAACCGATTACTGCAAAACAAGATTCTTCTAATCTTGGCGCTAGTTGAAGAGCCATCATCGTTCCTTGAGAAAAGCCAATTAGGACCAAGTCTTTATATTCAAGTTTGTATTTAGCTAAATTTTCATCGATATATTCTTTTAAGATGGGAAGCGCAATTTGAATACCTTGATAAAGCTTGTCTTCACTATAATCATTTAGACTAAACCACTGATACCCCATTGGGTACGCTTCATAAGAAAAAGGGGCATTAGGTGATAAAAATATTGCATTTGGCAAAACTTCGGTAAATTCGTCAGCCAAACCTAGTAAATCATAGCCATCTGAACCAACTCCATGGAGGAAGACCACCAGTTTATCTGGTTTGCCACTTTTAAGCGGTAATTTAAAAGGTCCTGACAGTTTGCTAGCCATAAAAATATCTCCAAAAATTTTAAAAAATTATACTGATAAAAAAGCTTCTCATCAACATATACTTCTAATGCATCCAGTGTTATCCCTGACGAAAGCGCTTGAGATCGGGGATTTCATGCGGATGTAAATCCCTGATATCACCGGTCGCGCCGCTTCGCGGCCTGCCAGGGATGACGCGATAGATATTTACTTCAATAACTAGACTTGGTATAAATACTTGTAGAAGTTATTATTTAGTTATATATTTTGCTTGTTCGCTTTATTTAAGGATTAAAAACAGGCATGAAATTTTTTAGTATAAGTA
The DNA here is from genome assembly GCA_947424995.1 of Rickettsiales bacterium. GTDB lineage: Bacteria > Pseudomonadota > Alphaproteobacteria > Rickettsiales > CANDYO01 > CANDYO01. The sequence goes on from CANDYO010000003.1 coordinate 24,152, forward strand.
GGATCTCTTTCTTTGTTTGCTTTTTTATTGCTTTGCTATTAGTGATGACCTATGAAAAAGGTGGTTTAGTATATAATAAAATTGAAACTACAGTAACAGATTTTACGGCTCCTGTTATTAGTACATCTAGTAGTGGATTAGATTTTATCAGTAAACTTGGTCATAATATAAAGAGCTTTTTTATAACTTTTGCTGAAAATAAAAAATTAAAAGAACAAAATAATTCTTTGGAGCATTACTTTTTTCTTTATAAGGAAATAGAAGCTGAGAATAAGCAGCTTAAGCAAATGCTCAATTTTACCAATCAATTACCATATAAATATGTTAGTGCCAAGGTTATTGGCCGAAATAATATTTCATCTAATCAGCAAGTTATAATAAATGCAGGGCTAGAGCAAGGGATCAGCAAATGGCAAATGGTTTTAGCCAATAACCAGCTAATCGGTAGAATAGTTCAAGTTAGTCAACATAATGCTAAGGTATTATTATTAACTGATTATAGTTCTGGTATCCCAGTAATAACTATTAACTCAAGAGTAAAATTTATAGCTGTGGGTCAAGATGATAAATATTTGCTTTGTAAATACTTAAGTGAACAGCCACAATTGCAAGATGGTGAATTGGTAGTAACTAGCGGCGATAACATAGATATAGCTGCCAATATAATTGTAGGCTCTATATTAAAAGATGGCAACGATTTTTATGTTAAGCCTAATATTGATTTTGATCAGCTTGAGTTTGTTCAAATACTGCAGTTAAATCATGACTAGTAACCGCAAAATTATTATGGTTGCAGGGCCAACAGCTAGCGGAAAGACTAGCTTTTCGATTAAGCTCGCTAAAGTTTTGGATGGAGAGATTATCAATGCGGATTCATTGCAAATTTATTCTGAAATTCCTATCCTTTCAGCTCAGCCAACTAGCTGCGAGCAACAAAATATCCCTCATCATCTATTTGGTTATATAAAAGGCAATGAAGATTATACGGTTGCCAGATGGATTGAAGATGTTTGCCTTTGCGTTAATAATAGCAAAAAACAGCCAATTTTAGTTGGCGGTACCGGATTTTATTTAAAGCATTTAATTTTTGGCTTAAGCCCAATACCAGATATTCCAGATGAGATAAGAACCCAGGCAAGACAATTATTAAACGAAGTTGGTCCAGTTGAATTTCACCATATTTTAAAACAGATTGATCCAGAATCTGCTGCTATAATAGATTATAATAATTCTAAGCGGGCTTTGCGTGCGTATGAAGTGATAAAAACAACTGGTAAGTCTATTCATTATTGGCAAGAGCAAAATATTAGCTATTTCCCACTAACTTCGTTTAAATTAATAATTTTAGCTCCAGATAGAGAGTTGCTATATAAAAACTGTAATCAAAGATTTTTAGATATGCTAGAGATTGGAGCTATAGAAGAAGTAAAACAATTACTTAAAAAAGAATATCCTCCATTAAGTAGCGTATTAAAATCCCATGGAACCCCTGAGCTCACAAAATACTTAACCGGAGAATGGAGTTTAAAGCAAGCGATCGAAAGATCACAGCAGGTGGTACGTAACTATGCAAAAAGACAAACCACCTGGTTTAAGCATCAATTTAAGCATCCAAAATTGGATATCTGCTTTATCGAACAGCCAACCGAGCAGTTTGAGAGCGTAGCCGAAGCGTGTAAAGAATTTTTAGATTTATAGAAGTTTACTAGAGTCTAGTATTAATTTTTATCTGATTCAGATTCTAAACATATGAATCTAACTAGAAGCTAAATGCTTATCAATTTTCTTCTTATTTTCTTTAAATGATTCAAGTGCTTTACCAGTTAGCTTAGCGCTATTAGAGGCAAACTTGAATTTGAGAGGGTTAATTTGCTTGCCACTTTCTAACACTTCATAATGCAGGTGTGGTCCTGTAGTAACGCCCGTTGTTCCAACATAAGCAATAACTTGGCCTTGAACAACTTTACTTCCAACTTTAATACCTTTAGCAAAGCGACTAGCATGGCCATAGACAGTAGAATAAGTGTTATTATGTTTAATTCTGATATATTTTCCATAACCACCAAAACGAGTAGCAGCTTCAACCACTCCGCTACCAGCCGCTAAAATAGGAGTACCAACTGGAGCAGCAAAATCTATTCCTTTGTGCATTTTTGTATAGCCTGATACTGGATGCTGTCTCATCCCAAATTTAGAAGATATCTTAGCTGCGTTAACTGGTGTTCTTAAAAATTCTTTCTTAATGCTTTCGCCTTTTTCATTATAATAAGCAACTTCTCCGTCTGGATGAATAAATTGATAAACGGATATTTTCTTATCACCTAAGATTAGGCTAGAATATAAAATATTTCCAGTATGTGATAATTTACCATCTTCAGTATAAAATTTATCCATTACCACTTCTAATTTATCACCACGCTTAATATCACGCTGAAAATCTACATCATAACTAAAAGCACGAATCATTCCCATAATTGCATTAGATGGGATTGAAAGCTCTGTAGCCGTAGCAATAAAGCTATTTTTAATAACGCTGCTTTTATGAACAACTTGACGCACTAGAGGAACTACAACTTCATAAGCTGTAAAGTCACCATTAGTATTACGAGAAACTTCTATCTTTTTGCTGCTACTAATACTAACTATCATGCTGTTTAAAATAGGAGCAACGGTAGCATTCTCATCAAAATTCAGAGTAATAACTGTACCAATATTCAATTTGCGTGGATTAAATTTTTTAGAAAGCGCGTCAACTAAAGCTATAGAATCGGTGTTATTTATATTAGCTTCGTCTAATAGAGAACCTAAAGTATCACCATCATTAATAATAAATTCTGGGTGTAATTTATCTACAAGCTCTTCTTCAACTTGTAAGATCGTATTTTGTCGTAATACAGATTCCTGCTCTAAGCCAGAGCTATACTCATCAACTTGGTTTTGACGATGGTGCCATAGCTTGTAGCCTGAAGCCAAACAGAATAGCAAAAGACAAGCACCAAAAATGTATGTTACGACTAAATTAGATTTAGATTCAAGAAAGTTTTTTTGTTTCATTCGTTACTTTTTTTCATTAAAATAGCTAGAAATATAGGGATGGGTAATTAAACCACACAAAACTATTGCATATTTTTTTTAAATAT
>CANDYO010000004.1 GCA_947424995.1 Rickettsiales bacterium
ATTACTAAATATTAATAAAATATTACAAATTAGATTGCAACACAAATAATAACTATTTTATTAAAATTTTTTTTAATATTATTAAATAGTGCCTAAAAGTTAATTCTTTCTAAATATTTTATACTATCAATATCAGCATAAAAAAGAAAGTATTACAAAATTAATTTTTGATTTTTAATCAGCTGAACAAGCGACGGGCATAATTAACCAATTATTCATTATTTAATAATATAATTCTGGTTAATTTATGAAAAAGAGGGCTTACATCATGTCTAATTCCGAACATATCGCTGAAGTTTTTGAAAATAGCTTTCTTTACACTTCCTTGGAAATGTATAAAGCAAATTCTGCGCCATTTAGAGCTTATATTCAGGCTTCGCAAGATTGGGTTAACAGCCCTTATCATCCTATATCTTATTTTCCGGTAAGCCGTACCTCTAATGCTCTTTATGAGCTAATCGAAAGAATCACTAGAAACTATCTTGAGCCAGATTTTGATATTCATCGCACAATGGTTGGCGATAAAGCCTATTATGTGGAAGAAGAAGTAATACTTGAAAAAACTTTTTGTCGTCTAATTCATTTTCGCAAACTTCCCTCAGTAGAGCCATTGCCAAAGCTATTGATAGTGGCGCCAATGTCAGGGCATTACGCTACTTTATTGCGTGGAACAGTAGAAGACTGCTTGCCGCATTTTGATGTATATATAACTGACTGGATTAATGCTCGTGAAGTACCTCTAAATAAAGGTGGCTTTGATTTTGATGATTTTATCGATTATTCAATTGAGTTTATGGAAAAGCTTGCTCCTAATTTAAGTGTGTTAGCAGTTTGTCAGCCAGCAGTTCCGGTTTCTGCCGCTGTAGCTATCATGTCATCTAAAGATCCAAAAAACCCTAAAATTCCTTCCAATCTAATATTAATTGGTGGTCCTATAGATGCCAGAATAAGCCCTACTAAAGTAAATGCATACGCATCTGATAAAGAAATTCAATGGTTCGAAAATAATGTTATCACCAAAGTTCCGATAAATTATCCAGGTTTCTTGCGCGAAGTATATCCAGGTTTCCTGCAATTAGCTGGTTTTATGTCCATGAATATGAAGCGCCACGTCGGCGAACATATGAAATTATTTCAACATTTAATTGCAGGTGATGAAGATGGTTCTGAAAGGCATATCAAATTTTATGATGAATATCTTGCCGTTATGGACATAACAGCTGAGTTTTATTTGCAAACTATCAAGGAGGTGTTCATAGAGCATTCATTGCCTCAGGGGACTCTTGTCTCGCGTGGTAGACCTGTTAAATTAGAAGATATCACTAAATCTGCCTTACTAGTCATCGAAGGAGAATTAGACGATATAACAGGACTTGAGCAAACTAAGGCAGCTATCGATCTTTGCAGCAAGATACCTAATGACCGAAAAGAATATCATCTGCAAATGGGCGTAGGGCATTATGGATTATTTAATGGCTCTAAGTTCCGCGGTAATGTTGTTCCGATAATAAAAGATTTTATTAGTCGTAATTTAAAGATGAAATCAAAATGATTATAGCTATTCATGCGTTAGGGCAATTAGAGCGGATCAATAGTAAGGAAAAATTAGAGCCGCAAGACTTCGAAGATGCAGCTAGTGCAATTATAGAAATTCGCCAAGATCTAGAGAATATTGTAGCTCAAAACAATCAGCAAACTACTATATATGCAATTGGCAATATTACGAAGCTTTCTTCAATTTTATTTTCTGAAATTAGAGAAGCTTTGGATAAAAAATCTATATCAGCGATATCGTATAAAGAGTTAATAAAGACTTCAGATCAATATTTTACCCCTGAGCTTAAAGAATTTAAAGATATTTTTGCGCAAATAGATAAATTTAGAACAAAATGCATAAAGAGTCCTAATTTTAACGTAAAGGCTAAGCAAGCGATGTTGAAGGTTAATGCTGACTATCTTGCCAAGCAAATTCTAAAAACCTCAGATACTGAAATTACCAATATAGTTACTAAAATTGAAAGAGATATGTTAATTCCAATTTTATTAAAAGATGGGTGGTTGGACTATAAAGCAGTTAAGCAATCGATTAATTTTCTCAATGATATATTGGCTAGTATTCAGAAAACTATAAAAAAGAATCCGCTGCTATCATCTGTTGACATAGATTTAATAACTAAAAAAATAGAAGCTGCTAAAAAATCTTTTTCTGAAAGAATCGTGAGGTTATCTCCTATAAGTGAATATATCGTGGAAGCTCTTAATAAGTCTCATAATGAAACGGAGCTTCAAGTCATATCTGAGCATATTAGCGCGATTGCTAAAACGCTAGCCATAGAGCGTGAAAGCTTGAATCTTAAAGGTGCAGTTAAAGACAGAATGGAGCTTGCTAAGCGCTTGAATAATTTGGTTTCAACTGATCTATTAAATATAGCAAGCGGTACCAAAAAAGAATTAAGTAAAGCTGTTCAGTGTAATGTTGATCTTTTTAAAAAAACAAACTTAGTGTTCGAAACGCCTATAGAAATATACCATGCTGCCACCAAGGGGCGTGCTACATCTAACTATTCTGCAATTACAGCTACGCCAAATGAGAAAGTTATAAAATCTGCTCAACAATTCCGTCACGACTTAACCTTTCTAAAAAAAGATCCTTTCTTTAGTTTGGAGGAAAAAGCGGCGCTACATAATGCAAAAGTAATCATTAAGCAGGCTTTAAAGGAAAGGGGGCAATTAGATACGTATAAAATACCTCGATCTTCACTTCCTCGTAATCTATTTGCTCATACTGGTAAGATTATGAAATTAATAATAGAGAAAACGAAAAACTCTCTTACGCGATATAACAGTAGATAATAATTTTGCTGTTTCTTGTAATTCATACAAAATCAAAAATTAATAATTTTCGATCATTCTGTAAAAATAGGTTAATTTTTCTTGACTATTTGTTGTAAGTTATATATATTCCTGTGAACAAAATTTTTACATTCAATAAAGAAAGAAGAGAATAATGCAATTAAACCTAGTTAACCACCTCAAGACACTTTACAGCAGTTTTAAAAATAACCAAGAATATATTTTAAAGAAAGTTTTACCTACATCGGTGATGTTTTTAATTACTATTTTTGTTTATAGCGTATTAAGAGGAGCTAAAGATGCTCTATTAATTCCAGTATTGGGCGCTGAAGTAATTTCTAGCTTAAAGCTTTTTGGCGTATTGCCATCGGCAGTGATTTTTATTTTAATCTATTCTAAATTAGCTAATGTTTTAAGCAGACAAGGCTTATATTACGGGATAGTCAGCTTTTTCATAGCATTTTTTGCAATATATGCATTTATTCTATATCCAGAACACGAAGCCTTAACTTTAGATTTTACTAATGCAATCACTGAATATCCTAAACTTAAATATCCTTTGCTGGCAATAGCTAACTGGAGTTCATCTTTATTCTTTATCATGTCTGAATTATGGGGCAGCGCTGTGCTTTCTCTAATGTTTTGGCAATTTGCTAACTATATTTATAAAGTTAGTGAAGCAAAAAATACTTATACCATTTTTGGTGCAATTGGACAAATTGGCCTTATTGGTGCTGGATTTAGTCAAAATTATTTTGCTGGGATAAATGCTGGTCATGCTGACCCCCATCTAGCTTGGCAAAATTCTCTGCAGTTTATGATGGCCACTGTATTTATTGCCGGAATAATTTTAATGGCTATCTATTGGTATATGAATCGTTATGTACTAACTGACCCAAGATTTTTTGATGCTAATGCAATAAGAAAAAAGAAAAGCAAACCTAAATTGTCGCTCATTGAAAGTTTCAAATATATCTTTACTTCAAAATATATTGGTTTAATTGCAGCTTTGGTATTGTGCTATGGAATCAGTATTAATTTAGTTGAAGGGGTATGGAAAAACCAACTAAGACTTCAATTCCCTCTACAAAATGACTATATTGCTTTCATGGGAAAATTCCAAATGTGGACTGGTTTTATTGCAATGATTGGGATGATTCTCGGGATATTTATCCTAAGGAATTTCAGATGGCGCACTAGTGCAATTTTAACTCCTATAATGATTTTGGTCACTGGCTTTTTATTCTTTTTATTAACTTTAGCAGGAGATATGTTCGAAGCTTCTTTATTGTTAATGGGTAGTACATCCTTAATGATGGCCGTAATTATGGGAGGTGCGCAAAATATTTTGAGCAAAGCGACTAAATATTCGCTTTTTGACCCTACTAAAGAAATGGCTTATATCCCTCTTGATGAAGAACTAAAAGTAAAGGGTAAAGCAGTAGTAGACGTTACTGGTGCCAGACTTGGCAAATCAGGAGGAGCGATCATCCAATATCTATTGCTTAGCTTCATTCCAGGCGCTAATTTATCTAACTTAACAGAAGATATATTATATATATTTCTAGTAATAATGATTTGTTGGATTGTTGCTGTAATCTCTTTAAGTAAATTATTCGAAGCAAAGATGAAAGAACCTGTTTAAAACATATTAATACTAAGTTTTGCTACTGAGTGAACACTTAATCTCCGTAAAAACTAATTAATTTAGATTACGGATTTGACGACATCCCTATAAGTGTTCACCTTTTTGGTACTAAGCTCAATCGCGAGCTGAGCGCTTCTGAAGCCTAAAGGCTAGGAAGCGTTAAAAATAGCGATTCAATTAGATAATTCTCCATAATCAATTACAAAAATATATACGCACCCTCCTAAATATTCAGCCTGGATTACTACAAAAAATAGCATAACAGCTCTTTTTATTATCCACTTTATCTGCATAATACCAAGTCTCGTTGCTGAATAAACACTTAGCGCGTCATCCCTGGCAAGCTGCCGAAGGCAGTGCGACCGGGGATCTCAGGAGTTTTATCCTTACTAGATCCCCGATCTCAGACTTCGTCCTAGTCAGGGATGACACGGGAAATGGTATAAGCTACTCTGAATAAGATATCTTTACAATTTTCATTTATTAAAAATGCGTTGACAAATTTATTAATCTTTGTTAAGGTTCGCATTCATTTGTATTTAATTGCAATTGAGCGCAACAGTAAATGGGTTAAAAATAATAACCGTAATGTCTATAAAGCAATTAATTCTACTTAAAAATTATCAATCGTAAATTTAGAGGATAAAAATGGCACCGACACCAAAAAAAAACACAAGAGGTAATAAAAATACCAAAATCATGGAAAAAGAAGGCCCAGAGATGAATGAAGGGCGCCTGAATAAACAAGAAACATTCGATCTAACAGGAAATTCGTTCCAAGTAAAGGAAAACTATCACACATCATTTATAAAACTTAAAAGTTATAATGACATTATAAGATCTTTTTTAAGAGAAGATGGTATAACTTTCAACCTAAAAAAATTCAACCTCTTGTTTGCGCATAAAGGGTATCAGGCCGAAAAAACTCAAGAATTAACCTTGGAATCTTTGCGGACAATCTTCATTAAAGGCAAAGTATTCAAAACTGTTACTGTAAAAATACCAGGCACGTTCAAAGATGGCAGCAAAAATGAACAAGTAGCAATTGATGATAGTGATTTACAGGGCATTATAAAAGATATTGCTAACTTAGACCTTAAATCATTTAAAGCATTATTAAAGCAAGTTAATGAAGAGACCTATGTATATGATCCTGCGCCAATTGCTCATTATCCGGAGAAAATAAAAGCAGCAGATGAGTATCAAAAGAAAATCACTAATTATGCACTTGATTTAAAATATCTAACTTTCAATGCTTTTGAAGCATACTTCTTCGAACCTGAATTACTTAGCCTAGCAAATCAATTAAATCTAACTGTGCCACAAATTGGACAACTATTTGGAGTAAAAATCTCACAAGTTATTGAGGCATTTCAAGGCAGAGATGAGTTAAGGCAAGCTATATACCAATCATCTAGTGCTGAAGTTATTGATGCTATCGAGGATGGTAGATATAAATGCAAGAACCCAACAGATGATGAGGAAATTACAAAAGCGAATAACAAAGTACTACAAGAGATTAGTGGAGAAAGCGCTGATGCAGATGCACCAATACGAACAACCGGCTCTTCTGACATTGTGTTCCATAATGAACATGCTATGGGTCAGTGTCTACTACAAGAAACTTTACAACTGCAAAAAAACATTCATGCTGCGCAAGTTAATACACTAGCTGAAAGATTACTGATAGAGTGCTCAGAAGCGGTAATAAAAGAATCAATTGCAAATTTTGATAAGGCAATGTTATCCAATAGTACAGACGTTATCCTATTTGATGATAGGAAAAAAAGATGTGATCAGTTAAAAGTAACCATGATACATTAGAAGATAACGTCGCTTTCCTTTTTGGTTACAAAACTAATGATGATGCACAAATTAGAGCTGCAATGGATAAGATTGAATCTCAAGTAACCCTTGAGGGTGATGGTGGTATATCTATGGGCGATACATCTCTTAAGTCTAAAATTGTTGAAGATTCGGCTCGTACAAAAGGCTATGATCAGATCAGAGAGGATTCAAACAAAATTAATGCTGACATCGTGACAAAAGCAATAGAAAGTAAAGAAGGTAGTCTTAAATTCTTAGGGGGGCCTGATCAATCTTATTATGTAGGTAAAGAAGAGTCTACTAATGATACATCAGTAGGAACATCTGCTAATACTACTACAGAAGCTCCTAGCTCAGTTTGCTCTGGTGATACTCCTGATGCTAGCTGTCCAGGATTTCAAGGGTAATTTATCTTGTAATCAAGTGTCTATTTAAAGATAGGCACTTGGATAAGAGCGTCAATATTGAGGTTAAAAGTGAGTAATAGCGATGAATTTATAGAAATAAAGCAATCTGGAAGTGTAGCTGAATCACAAGCTAAGCATTCACTTATGCTTTTTAATGAACTTAATCAAGTTATTACTAATATTTTTAAGATTGCAAATAAATATGGATCTTCATTTTCTTTTAATGAAAATAAGCATTTTGTAGATAAAACAGACTTAGGCAACAATGTTTTTCTTTTGCAAGAAAAATGTCAAGACATTGATAATATGCAAAACCAGACAGATGATTCACATATTGTGCTGAATATTTTGCCTATTATTAGTCGAACTGATATTGGTAGGTTTCAAAATTTTTCAAGTCAATTAGATGACTTTATTCCTAAATGGTATGTAGAATTTAATGAAACCAAATCATTACTTAGCTTTGTATCGGCTTGGCATAAAAAAGAATTAACCTTAAGTGAAGATGCAGAAACTGATGGGATAAATAATCTAAATTATCAGTATAAAGATTTATTAATTGCTTATGCTAAATGGCAATATTTTGCTCCAATTGCAGACTATCTAAATCAAGCAATGACCCATAAAATTATAGCTCATTACTCAGGGGACTATGAATTAAATGTTAAGGAGGATCAATATACAGCTAATATAATAAACAATGCTATCACTAACGGTATTAATATTTTACCTGTAATCTCAAGCCTAGATGTAGCTATCGCTCAACATTTATTTGATGATTCAGAACCTAGCATTTTATTAGATTTTAAAAAAAATATTGTATATTTAAATGGGGTCAAAATTAATAGTATATACACGGCCGATCCACCATTAATATTACAAAATTATACTGCAATAGCGGATGCAATGGCAAAAGATTGCAATTCAACTTTAAGTAATACGGACCAAACATCTAATCTTATTGATATAGATTGTATACTTAATTGGGAACCATATTAATAATTAAAATTTTAAACTAAGAGGCAAAAATGACTGATACAAAAATGACTACGTCGGAAGCTTTAACAATATTGAGCTTGAAAGAAGGCGCAACTGCGCTCGAAATTAGAAAATCTCATCGTAAATTAGCCTTAAAATATCATCCTGATAAAAATAAAGATCCATCAGCTCTAGAGATGTTTGAGAAAGTAAATGCAGCTTATGACTTGCTAATAGGTAAAAAAACTAAAGATGATAGTCCTGAAGCAGCCGATATTCCAAGTGCAGAATATGTAATGCCAAAAGTAGCTGGCAAATTTGATATAGATCTTGTTAAGAAACATATAGAGAACAACGAAATTAACTACAAGTTGGAAAATGGAGATTCTCTTTTTCTAAGAGCAGCAAAACTCTTAAAAGAAAATTGCATTAAATTGTTATTAAAGCAAAAGGACCTGGATGTAAATTTTCAAGATACAAACGGTAATAGCGCAATAAAAATTTTAGCTGGCCATGTTAATGCTCAAAGTGCAGCAAATGAATACATTCCAATACTTTATGCTAAAGGTGGAGATTTAAATCTTCCATCAAAGGATGGATACACTCCTTTAATGACAGCTGTAACTGTGGGAAACTTAGATTTAGTTACATATTTATTAAAAAATAATGTTGATTTACAAGCCATCACAAAACAAGGTCATTCCGCTCTAGATCTAGCTAAGATAAATAATGCACCTGATAAAATAATAAAATTATTAGCAGATGCTCAAGAAAAAGATTTCTTGAAAGATAAAGATGTATTTAGTTTGGTCTACACTTTTAGAGATGCAACTCCTGATCAAGTAAAGAAATGGATTAGTAATGGCATAGATAAAAATGCTATCGTTGATGAAGATGATAATACATCATTATTGATGCATTATATTAAGCAAGGAAATATTCCAGTCGCTGAAATTTTAATCAATGCTGGTGCTAAATTAACAGCCGTAGATAGTAATGGAAACACTCCTTTATTGTTAGCTTCACAAATACACGATAAAGATATTTCTAATAAGTTAGTTAATTTAATGTTAAAAAAGAATCCTGATTTAGATGCTCAAAATAAGCTAGGATATAGTGCATTAATGCATGCCGCTGAAGCTCAAAATTCTGATCTGGTTAAGCTTTTAGTGGACCATAAAGCTTCTGTAAGCTTAGTCTCTGGTAGCAAAAGAACAGCAAAAGATTTCGCTACTACAGCTAATCTTAATAAAGATATTATCAACTTGCTTGAATTTAATGAAGAAGCAGAATTTATAACCAACAGTAATCTAGATGGATTCTTAAGTAAGCATAAAACTTTAACTTTCATTGAACTTAAAAAAATAATAAATGACGGCTTTGATGTGAATGCTACTGGTAAAGATGGCATGACTTTACTTAAATTCTTTGTTATGGCAAAGAATTTGGAAGCAGTTAGATTTTTAGTGGATAAAAAAGTTAACATTGATCAGCAGGATAGTGATAACAACACTCCCTTAATATTAGCTGCTAAAGCGGATTATACTGAAATAGCAACATTCTTGGTTGATAGACAAGCAAATATGAATGTTCAAAATAACAATAATAAAACAGCTTTGATGTTTGCTGCGGAATTAGGAAATAAAATTCTTACTGACTTACTAGTAAAGAGCGGTGCTCAGACCACATTAACATCAGATGAAGGTAAAACTGCTGAAGATTATGCCGCTTCTAAATTAGCTTCACAATGGACTAAGGGTAATACAGGTGATGTTGTCTCAACTCTTAAAACCTCTATTGAGTCAGCATCTATTGCTAAGAAAGATCTTGCCAAGTTAATGAAAGATAAAAAAGATGAGGTATCTTTTGAACAAGCAAAAACTTGGCTTGAGCAAGGTTTAGACGTAAATGCAGAAGGCAAAAACAAAGTATCTCTATTAACTTATTTTGCTGCAAAGCATAACTCACAAGCTATAACTTATTTAGTTATTAAAAAAGCGGATGTGAATCATCAAGATGCCACTGGCAAAACTGCTTTACATTTCTTATCTTCAATAAAAGGAAATGTTGCAAAAGCTTGGGGTTATAGCGCTCCTGATAATGCTGCCGCTAAATTCATTATTGATTCTAGAGCAGCAGATCTTTGTCTTAGTGACAAATTAGGTCTTACAGTTTATCGAAATATATTAAATAAAGGTAATACTGACTTGAAAGAATATATTGATGCTACAGGATTTGTGGAATTGATTGACTGCGCAGGACGTTTACCAATAATTTTACCAATAATTGATGGTGAGCTTTAAGACCTAGCGTAGTGAACTAAAAAATTAGTCGAGTAAGCTAAAAAATTTAGGATACTCGACTAATTCAATAAACTAGTGATAATACTGATTGGAAGCATCTTCTGGATGTTGCCCATGTGGGATAATATAGTACTGATCTACCATTTCCCCCGGATGTACTTCATTCTGCTGAAAAATATTTAAAAAACATTTAAGCCAGCTAGGTAACCAAGATAATTGAGTCGGTTGAATCTCCTCAGGAGGATGAGTCTCATATATCCTTACTGCATCTCTATGACCTTCTAAATATTGTCTTGCAATTTGGTTTTGATACCTAGGATCAGCAAAGGCAGTAATTGAAAGGAGCCCTACCAAAAGGTCTATTTGAACAAAATCTGCTACTCCTTCATCCATAAAACGAGCTATATCATTAACTAGTCCTAAGACTCTCTGTAATGGAACTGGATCTATTCCATGTATCATCAGTAATCTTATACTATGTTGAAGGATAATTTGTGTTTGGGGTACATTAAATTCTTCAGATAAAGTTTTTGCTCTCATAATGTATTCTCCACTTTTTTATTATTATATAAATATAATAAGTATTTTGCAATATTTTATAAGTTGGAGAAATTTATTCATTTAAGCTGAACAGCTGAAATGGAACTAAGGGGTGCGACTGTAAGGAGAAATAAGAAATCTATTTTATTATTGTGCGGAAAGTCATCGATACCCTGCGTTGGCAAATTATTTTATTGCCATCGTAAATATCTACTTTTCTTGCTGATATACCATGCTTCCAATGATATCTAGCTTGATCCAAAAGAATAACCAAACTTCTAGGTTCCAGTAGCATTAAGACTTTTTCTTCTTGCGCGAACTCCATTACACAAGGTGAAAGCAAGCTTAAACTACAAATAATATCGCCAAAATATGGGACACAATCTATGTGAGGACTAATCCCTTGCCCAGGCAAGTATTCGTTAATAATTACCTGATCAGGTAGACTAATAAAAAGCTTATCTTCAAATAAAGTTAATTTCTGCATCGCTTAAATTCCCAAGTTGCAAATTTGATGAATCCACAGATTTCTTGGTGGGACTGGCGGGAGTCGAACCCACGGCCTCAAGATTAGGAATCCTACGCTCTATCCTGCTGAGCTACAGCCCCTGTCTATGATTTATGGGTATTTTCTTATAAATGGATTTGCACTAAAGAAATGGTGGAGATGAGCGGAGTCGAACCGCTGACATCATGCGTGCAAGGCAAGTGCTCTACCAACTGAGCTACATCCCCAATAACAAACTTAAAACTATTAGTTTCTAATAAGCTATATTGTCGAGTTAAAACTTTACAGCATTATAGTTCCTAGTCAATAGGAAAATATCAAAAGTTGTCATTTTTTTTTACTTAGTAAGTAATATGCTTAGCTTCTTTAAACTAAGATCAATCATTGCATATTCTATTAAGTTTTGTGACCTTACTTCTAAAATAAATCTATCAAATAATCTAATATGTTTTTCATTATGTTTATACCATTTTTCTAAACTTCCTTCTGATTTTTCTGAGTACTCAACTGCAGAAGCTGTGATTTTACGATGGATATCAGCAAGCTCATCTTTAAATCCTCTAACCGCCAATTTTTGCCAGCTACTTTCAACTGTTATATTATTTGAACAATAACGTAACCAATCAATACTGAACCGTTGGCCAAGTTCGAAATAAATTTCAGCTACTTGCTCTACTGGTGTTTTATATTTATTTGATACATCAATAATACTATAAGCAGAAGATAATGGTCCTAAAATTGCTACTCTACGAGCCATCTCATAAGGAACATTGAGTTCAACAAATTCTTTGAGATCGGATTCATAATTTTCTTTAAACTTACCAATTAAATGTTTATCAACATTTTTACTTAAGTCATTAATCTTATGTTGATATTCTTCAATAACCAAGGATATATCCATTTTACCGCGATAATTACGCAATAGCCAACTAGTAGAACGCACCATAAACTTTTTAATCGTTATATATAATTTTACTTGATTTTGTACGGAAACTACCCCATCAAGGCTACTCATCTCTTGCCACAAAGTGCGTAAGCCAAAAGTATCTCTAGTTATAGTATAGGCTCTAGCAACATCACAAAACTTATGTCCTGTAGATTCTACAGTCAGATGCAAATAAAATGTATAAATCCGATTAACCATACTATTAGTAATTGCATTAGTAATGATCTCTCGACGTAGTGGATGTTCAGCTATTATTTCAGCGAATTTTTCTCGCATTGCTGCTGGAAAATATGATAATAGATCATTGTAGAAATATTTATCTTCAGGGATATTTGTTTCTATCAATTTGTTATAAATAGCATTTTTGCTATAAGCAAGCAGTACTGATAACTCAGGTCTAGTAAGCCCTTGCTTATTACTGTGCAGTTGAGCGAATTGCTGTTTAGTAGGTAAACATTCCAGTTTACGATCAAGAATCCCTTGTTCTTCTAGGATATCAACAAAATGTTCTTGCGCTCCCATGACATGGCTACCTTGCTGTTCAGTAATAGATAAGGCTCTTGTTTGGGTGCGATTATCTTTGAGTACTAGTTCGGCTACCTCTTCAGTCATCGATTCAAGCAAACTAATACGCTCTTCTTCGGTAAGAAGTCCTTGAGTAATTGCCTGGTTTAATACTATTTTGATATTTACTTCGTGGTCAGAACAATCTACACCTGCGGAATTATCGATAGCATCAGTATTAATTTTTCCACCAGCGCGAGCATATTCGATGCGACCATGCTGAGTAAAGCCTAAATTTCCACCTTCTCCTATTATTTTACAGTTTAAATCTATTCCGTTGCAGCGTAGATTGTCATTGGTTTTATCGCCAACTTGCTCATTGGTTTCAAAGCTTGCTTTTACATAAGTACCAATTCCGCCATTCCAAAGTAAATCTACTGGAGCAGTTAATAGTAATTTAATTAATGCATCTGGAGTTATGCTATCTATATTGAGTCTTAGAAGATTTTTTATTTCTGGAGTTAACTGTAATAATTTTGCTTTACGATCATATATTTGTCCGCCTTTAGATAAAATTTCTTGATTATAATCAAGCCAGCTAGATCTAGGCAAATTAAATAACCGCTTTCTTTCAGCAAAACTTTTTTTACTATCAGGGTTTGGATCAATAAAAATATGCATATGGTTAAAAGCTCCGATAAGCTTAATATTATCAGAAAGCAACATTCCATTACCGAACACATCACCTGACATATCGCCTATACCAACCACTGTAAATTCAGTATTATCTATATTTATTCCCATGCCATAGAAATGACGAACTACTGAAATCCAAGCTCCTCTTGCGGTAATAGCCATTTTCTTATGATCATATCCTTTTGAGCCACCAGATGCAAAAGCATCTCCTAGCCAAAAATCATATTCTGCTGAGATTTGATTAGCTGTATCAGAAAAAGTAGCAGTTCCTTTGTCGGCAGCTACTACCAAATAAGAATCAGTTCCATCACGACGCACTACATGTTTAGGATGATGTAATTTACCCATAAGAATGTTGTCGGTAATGTCTAGTAACCCTCTTAAAAAATTCTTATAGCATTCTACAGCTTTAGCATGCAAAGCTTCTCGATCTAAACTAATGGTGTTTTTTAAAATAAATCCACCCTTAGCTCCAGTTGGGATAATAACCGAGTTTTTTACTATCTGAGTTTTCATTAAACCCAATACTTCGGTACGATAATCTTCTGAACGATCGGACCACCTAATCCCCCCCCTAGCAACTTTTCCACCTCTTAAGTGGATTGCTTCAAAGCTGGCAGAATAAACGAATATTTCTCTATATGGGCATGGTAATGGCATATTAGCAACTTCGGTAGGATTGATTTTAAACGATATAAAATCTTTTGGTTTACCATCTTGTCCAACTAGAAAATAATTAGTTCTTAATATTTGTTCAATTAAGTTAATAAATCTTCTAATCACTTGATCTTCAATATTGTCATGAATAGATTTAAGCGATTCTTCCAGATTACTTCTAATCTCATCTATTTTTTGCTGACGCTCATCATGATTAAGTTTTAGATCAAACATACTATAGAATAAAGAGACCAATTGTTTGGCTATTTCAAAATGTTTATTAAGAATTTGTCCTATATATTCTTTGCTATAACCAATCTTAATTTGTTCAAGGTATGCAGTTAAAGCTATAAGCAATGTAACCTGTCTGTAACTCAAATTTGCTTTTAATATCAACTGATTATATGAATCATTCTCACATTTTTCATCCCACATAGCATAAAATGCATCTTCTATATTCTGCTTGGCAGCGATTAGCATTTTTTGCTCTTTGTTATCTAGTTTTAAAACAAATTGATGTAAGCAAACTTCTCCGTTGTTGCCATATGGCTCAATTACATAAATTTGTTCAGCGGCAACATTAAAGCCCATATTTTGTAACATTGGCATAATAGAGGAAAGATTTAGCTCTTCTAAATGATATATTTTAAACTGGGCTACATTGTTTTTACCTTCCACAATTGGCACAACTTTAAAAATAATTTTTCTTGTCTCAATAACCGAAGAGATATTTTCTATATCTTTAATGATAGTGCTTATATATATGTTATCTTCTTTATAGGATATTGGGAAAGCTTGACTAAATTCAAGAAATTTTTCTCTTCCTTTAGTTTTGCCATGTTCTTTTAATAAAAGATCACTTAAACTATCTTCCCATGGTTTAGTAATCGACCGTAGATCGCGCTCAATTTGTGATAAATTAGAAATACTAGCATTAGACTTTCTAGAATCTATAGTGAAATAATAATAACAAAGCTTAGTATTGTTTACTTGAGTAAAATGATGGTTAACTATAGGGCCATACTCAAAAGCTAAAGCAGCTTTAAGTTTTCTAATATTTTCGGCATTTGCTATTTCTATTGGTAGAAATAACAAACAGCTTATAGTATCACCTCGTTTGCGTAAGAATAATCTTAGTTCTGGCTTAAATAATAAAGCATATATTTCCATTACTAATGGAAATAATTCATCAGCGGAAATTTGAAATAATTCATCTCTAGGCAAAGCTTCAACGATTGAAACTAACTCTTTGCCCGAATAGCTATGTGAGCTGAAACCAGCTTTTAATAGAACATCTTGAAGTTTGCCTCTAATAATTGGAATTAAGGTAGCACTTTGGTAATAAAGAATTGAAGTGAATAACCCGATGAATACTATTGCTTTCTTTAAAGTTCCTTGTTCATCTAGAATCTTCAAACAAAGGTAATCTAGATTGGTTTCACGATGGATAACTGAAGCTATATTTAATTTACCTATAGAGATAAGCTGCTTTTGCTCTTCGAAAAAATTTTGACCAAATATTGTTGAATTAATTAATGGCTCAAGTTTATCTAATTCAAGCTTAGCAATTCCTAAAATAGAATCATCAATTAAATGCTTATTTAGTTGATCAAACTTATATTGTACGCTACCTAAGAATATAAAATAATTATCCTTCATTCGGTCAAGAAATTCTTTTTGCTCTTGATGAAGGTTTTCGTTTTCAGCTATAGTTCGTTGCATAAATTGACTTATATAGCCTTGCAATAAAGCAACAATATTCTTCCAGTCGTTAACTGCATAACTTACCAGTGATAAAATGGTCTTAAGCTCTTCTTCAACTTTATGAGCTAATTTTTTATCCATTGCGTGTGCTGTTCGAATTTGAACAATAATTTCTTGGTTGCCACCTTCTTTTAAACTTTCGTCTATAGATAATAATTTACCAGCTGAATCTCTCCGAACAAAAATAGTTGGGTGAGCTACTCTCTCAACGTTAATCCCAAGTCTATTAAGTAAGCACATAGCAGAATCAAATAAAAATGGTATATCTTTACTTAGTATTTCTATAATAGAGTGGTCAGCCTCGATATTTTTTGCTGTACCACGATATAATCTAATTTTTGGCTGAGGATCATTATGTTCTTGCAAAAAATCAAATGCATGCTCTGCAAGCTCTGCATATAAGTTGCACTCTTCTTCGCTAAGGTTTAACATAGGAATTGTGGCATAGAATTTACGCACAAATATTTCTTCTAAGCTACTTGCTTGAAGAATGCTAAGAATTTTTGTAATATGATGATGATTCTCACCGTAAAGATGGTGCATTGTGAAATCGTATTTTTCCATGCTCAATAATACTCTTTATTTTATCAGTTGAAAATATAATGCTTGATGACCAAAAAACTATCTTTGCCCTTGCAACACCAGCTGGAAAGTCTGGGGTAGCAATAATTCGTATCTCTGGACCAGATGCACTTAATTGCTTACAACATATAACCGTAACCGATACTTTACAACCACGTAAAGCATATTTAAGAAACTTAATCAATCTTACAACTAACCAAATAATTGATAAAGCTGTAATATTAACATTTCCTGCTCCACACAGTTTCACTGGTGAAGATATTGTAGAATTACATATACACGGTAGTCGTGCGGTTATCAATATCTTGATTAAATTATTGTCTAATATTACCAATTTTCGCCTAGCTAATCCAGGTGAATTTGCAAAAAGGGCTTTTTTAAATGGTAAAATGGATTTAACTAGCGCAGAAGGGTTAGCGGACTTAATTGATGCAGAAACATTAGTTCAGCAGCAACAAGCGATGCGACAAATGCAAGGTGAACTTGCTAAATTATATGATCACTGGAAACATAGCCTGATCCATGTGCTTGCACTTATTGAGGCTTATCTTGATTTTCCAGAAGACGATATTCCTGAAGCAGTAATTGAGCAGGTAAATAATGAAGTTTTATCTTTAAAGCAAGCCATTGCCAATCACCTTAATGATCAACATAAAGGAGAAATTTTACGTAGAGGAATTTATGTAGCTATTCTAGGCGCTCCTAATGTTGGCAAATCAAGTCTGCTTAATCATTTAGCTAAACGCGATGTAGCTATTGTTTCTAATATTGCTGGTACTACTCGTGATGTTATTGAAGTGAATCTTGATTTAGCAGGTTATCCTGTAACCATTGCTGATACAGCTGGGATTAGAGAAAGCCAAGATATAATTGAACAAGAGGGGATTAGTAGGGCGCTTAAAAAAGCTGCCGACGCTGATATAAAAATAATCATACTATCTGCAGATGATTCAGATAGCTTTAGTGAAGAAATTTCGTCAATTATCGATAAAAATACTATTATTGTGCTTAATAAAATTGATAAAGATAGAACTATTAAGCTACCTAATTTAAATAATATAGTGGAAATATCAGTAAATAAAAATATTGGTCTAGATTTATTACTGCAGAGATTATCCTTATTGATAGAAAAGGAGTTTTCTCCTTCTGTAGATCCGTTAATTACTAGGGAAAGACATCGCCAATATTTAAATAATTGCTATGAAGCTTTATGCTGTTTTAGTCTGGATAATCACCTTGAACTTGCTTGTGAAGATTTAAGGTTAGCTGCCAGAGCGCTCGGGCAAATTGTTGGGATAATTGATGTTGAAACCATCTTAGATGAGATTTTCATTAATTTTTGTATTGGAAAATAATATGGATGATCTAGGTAAGGCAATTAATTCTTGGCATGATTTTATTGTTCATGAAAGAAATTTTTCTGAGCATAGTTCTTCTGCTTACCTGATTGATCTAAATTACTTCTGTAAATTTATGACCGATCATCATTCAACTAGTTGCTCAATGGCCCTACTTGAAACATTATCGCTAGGAGATTTTAGAGCTTGGCTTAGCTACCGCAGACAAGAAAATTTTGCTTTTTCTTCAACAACTCGAGCAATTGCTGCAGTAAAAAATTTTTTTAAATATCTCATTAGATTTCATGGCTTTAGTAATAAGGCTATCTTTAATTTAAAAAGCCCTAAATTATCAGCTTCTCTTCCTAAAGCTTTAAATGAGATTCAAACCAATTCAGCTTTAGCAAATTCGTCTGAAATATCTAAAGAACCATGGATTGCTATGCGCGACCAAGCTTTGCTATATCTCCTTTACGGTTGTGGACTTCGAATTTCAGAAGCTTTATCACTTAGAGTAAAAGATCTATCTAAAAATATGATATTAATTCATGGTAAGGGTAATAAAGAACGAATGGTGCCGATAATTGAAAGCGTTACTGATCATATCAAACAATATCTCAAGATCTGCCCTTATACTCGTAATGATGAAGATCTCATATTTGTTGGCAAGCAAGGCAAAGCTTTAGATCCAGGGGTGTTTCAACGACAAATCCGCACTTTAAGAAATTTACTTAACCTACCAGAAACTACCACCCCTCATGCTTTTAGGCATAGCTTCGCCACTCATATTTTAGCAAATGGCGGTGATTTAAAATCGATCCAAGAGCTCTTGGGCCATCAAGATTTACATACTACTCAAAGATATACTAAAATTGAAACCAGCCACTTACTGGATGTTTATAGCAAAGCTCACCCACATAGCTCTACTAATAAGAAATGAATATTTGGTTAATTTAATTCAAACTATATCCCCCTATCTTCGAAACCTCTCCTATTAACTTTATTAACATGCTTAACCTCTACACTACTATTACCATGTGCTAAGTCATGCGTATCTATAATAGCTCGCCAAATTGTATTAGGTCTAGATTCGTTCGCTAATTTTCTTTTATCCTCAGGAAGTGAATTTAACAACCTATCTCTTCTCGAAGGGTTGTCTACTTTTTCTAATACTTCACTGACCACTGCAAAACGGTACTGCTCTGGCATAACGCTTAAGATATATTCTATAGAGCTCCAGATTTTAGTCTTATCTTTGATATATCCGTTAGCTATTTTAATAGCTTGAGTTATTAAAGAAGAAGCTGCTAATGAAGATAATTCCTCAAGCAGTATACCTTGATACGGCATTGCTCCATCGAGTATGTTAATACAATAAATAGGATTTTTCCTCATTGTTTCACAAAGAAGTGGTGCAAGAAGCTCAATTTTCTTGCTCGGAATTTTGACAATTTCTCTAATCACGCTAATCATAGTAAAACGGTCTTTTGCCATTGCTTCACTAATCACTGGTATAAAAGGCTCAAACTCTTCAATTGGTATTGCTTTGATTACTTCAATAACATTTACATCATACATATTTTTAGTAATTGCACTCGCAAATTCTGTATCATCTAGATTATTAAACGAAAATAAAAACTCACTGCTAAAACACTTAGCACCATCTAGTTTGAATAAGTTAAATAAGTTATATAACATCTCCACGCGACTTGTCCTACTATTTGCTAATCCATCCATAAGCTCAAGATTGTTAGCAAGTACTGCATATATCTCATCATTTTCCATCAACTTAGCAATTATTGCAAACTTAGCTTCATCAATAAAATTTATCAGTTTCTCTGGATGTCTATTAGTAAATCTTCTAATAATATCATTATCCAAAGATAGAGCAGCTTGATTTCGTTGCTGCTCATCCATTGATTGTAGCAATGTAAGCTGATCTGGATAATTATGAATAAAAGCTAAAATTTGTTGCTCTTTTAACCCAGCTTGAACATTATTAAGTTGCTCACTCTCCATTGCGCATAACGCAGGGATTTGCGATACGCTTCCTTTAAAGCCTATCCTCCCGATTGTTTTTAGAGCTAGTTGAAGTTTCTCTAATTGTGGTTCATCTACACCGGCAAATGCAGTAATATTACTCTTGTTATTATTTATGAAATATTTAAGAGTATTATCAGTTTCTGCGGCTTTTAACGCGGATGCAATCCTGGCAAATTCTGCATTACCTTGCAATACTAGTTGATCTCTAGCTTTTGGATGCTGCTTTGTAAACCATGCTGGAGATTGCCTAGCATTGAGAGTCTGTTGAATAATAGAATTAAATCCAGCCTCTGATTTATTTGCAAGCTGTTCTATATTTTTATTTTCATTCAAAAATTTTAGGAAGCGATTAGAAACTTCTTCATCATTATAACCAGTTTTAAGAACCTCAATTAGCCTGGTTGCACCTACATATTGGGCATCATTCATATCTATAAGACGATCTATTACTTCTACTTTAGGAATAAGCGCAGCTGATTTTTTAATATGAGCAATCTTCTCTTTAAATTTCTCAAAGTTTTCTACAGCTCTAAGCTTACCAAGGATTGGCTCAGTAAGAACAATCTCTCTCAAGCTAGAAGTTATCTTTAAACTAAGTAACTGCTCTTTATCAGCTGTATGTCCAAAGGCCTCAAAGATTTTAAGCTCTTCTTGCCGCTCTTTCTCCAGTAACTCTATTCGATTTCTTATCTGCTCTTTGGTGTAATCTTTAATCTCTTCATTGTTTAATGACTGGTCATTGAATCGAAAAAGTTCTACTAGATTTTGATGGTATAACATATCATGCAGTTCTGAAACCACTTCACCAATATTATCTCCATTAATACTTAATTGATGAAATTTTACCATCTGATCTTCAAGTACATCAAGGTTTAATATTGCATTTAAAGCTTCAATAGCTTGATCAGTTTTTAATTTATCAATAACTTCGTAATGAAAGTTGAAAGTATTATCTATCGCATTTTTCTGTATAGAGTCTAATGGCATAAGATTTTATTCCTTAAAAATAGATATATCTATATGAATGGTACAATAAATACTTTACAAAGTAACTATAAAAAAAGACTAGGAGATCTGGTGTGAACGGGGTAAATAAAAAAGGCGCCGTGTTTGGCGCCTTTTTTTTATTCTTCTTCAGCTGTAGCTGTTTTGGATTTCTTCTCAGTTGGCACTGAGAGAAACTCTTTTTTAGCTTCTTCTGCTTCGCTTAATGTACGAGCTACATTAACATAGATAACTGCATGTAAATCAGCGTGTAAATTAAGGGTCACTTCATGAACACCAATATATTTAATTGGCTTTTCTAATACTACTATAGAATGGCAAATTGCTTGATTAAATAAAGCTGTTGCATTATCAGCAATGTCTCTTGGTGAAACTGAACCAAATAACTTTCCATCTTCACCAGCTTGGCGAATGATAGTGATAAAATTCTTATCAACTATTGCATAAACACCTTTAGCTTGCACTAATTTCTCAGCGCTTTCTGCTTCAAGTTCTGCTTTACGTGACAAATAATATTGTTTATTAACATCAGTTGCTCTAAGAGCTTTTTTCCCAGGAATTAGAAAATTACGTGCATAACCAGGTTTAACGGCAACTATGGCACCCATTTCTCCAAGATGTTTAACTCTCTCTAGTAAAATAACTTCCATTTCTTTCCTCTAATTTCAAATCTATTATATATCAGAGAAAGGCAATAAAGCCAAAACTCTAGCCGTTTTGATAGCTTGCACTAATTTACGATGCTTGCCTGCGCAAACTCCAGTAATTCTTCTTGGCAAGATTCTACCACGCGCAGAAATAAAACGTAGCATTAGCTTAACGTCTTTATAATCGATTTCTGGTGCAGCACTGCCTGTTAAAGGGCAGCCTTTATTAAAACGACGAAAAAATACTTTTTTCTTTGCATCCATTGCGCTTGATTTCATCTATTGATTCTCCTCAGTAACTTCAACTTCGTCAACAATTACTGCTGCTTCTTCCTCTTCTTGAGAGTTAGATTTAGCTATAGGAGCAGATGGATTTTTGCTTATCGCTTCAACTCTAATGGTAACGTGACGTAAAACATCTTCACTTAAACTCATTTTACGTTCCATTTCTTTAACGGCATTGTAAGATGAGTCTATAGCTAGTAAAGTATAATAAGCTTTACTGCTTTTCTTAATCATATAAGCTAAATCTCTTAAGCCCCATTGCTCTGTTTTAACAATAGCCCCACCATTATCGGTTAGGGTCTTTGAAAAACCTGCTGTAATTTTTTCAACATCTTGTAAAGACACTTCTTGTCTAGTAATAAAAATTGTCTCGTAAAGAGGCATAGATAACACTCCCGTGATTTATATTCAAAAAAGGTAAACAATACATTTTTTAAAATTATTTGCAAGAGGAGATTTAACTTTAAACTACTTTATTTTTAGATCGCTTTAAAAAATTAGAAAAACAAGATTTACTTGAACAATTAATATTAAAAGCTAATATAAGTTAAGTTACCTTCAAATGAGTTATTTTTAATGCCAGATACTCTATTAAAGCTTCAAAATATATCAGTTACTTTGGACAAAAAGATAGTACTAGTCGATATTAGTTTTGATATAACTAAAGCTAAAATCATCACTATAATTGGTCCAAATGGTAGCGGAAAAACAACTCTTGCGCGTTGTATATTAGGGTTAATAAAGCCAGATTCAGGTGAAATATGGTTTAAAAAAGGTCTTAAGATCGGCTATATGCCACAAAAAATAAGCTTAAATCCTAATTTGCCACTAACGGTTTTAAATTTTTTACAACTAGAAGTTAAGCATAAAATAAGCGCCGAACTATTAACTAATGTTATTGCTGAAGTGGGTATAACCAGGATTCTTGACCGACCTTTACAAAAAATCTCAGGTGGAGAGATCCAGCGCGTCTTATTAGCTAGAGCTTTATTAACTAATCCAGATTTATTAATCCTTGATGAACCAGTACAAGGAGTTGATATAACTGGGCAAGTCGAATTTTATAAGTTAATCGATAAATTACGCCAAGAAAAATCTCTTACTATTCTTATTATTTCTCATGATTTGCATATGGTGATGAAAACCACTGACTATGTAATTTGTTTAAATCAACATATTTGCTGCGAAGGTACTGCCACTTTTGTTAATCAACAAGAAGATTTTCATCAATTATTTGGCCATGAAGCCTTGGCTGCTTTCTCTGTTTATAAACATCATCACGATCATGTCCATTCTATTGAAAAATAAACATTCGAAATAAGAATGGTTTTTGCTAGAGGTGATGAGTATATACTGAGAGTGATGATAATTATGGTTTATCCGTAATTGGCATGCTCAAGAATAGATTGCCCCCATCTCTATAAATTAGGATCATCACTGATTTACGCTGTGCTTTTTTTGCTTCATTGACAATATTTAATAGCTCTTCGGGCGTATTAATGACTTGTTGGTTGATAGCGCTAATAATATCTCCACGTTTTATTCCGTGTCGCGTAGCTATACTTTTACGTTCTACGCTAATAACTAAAACTCCTTTTATTTCGTTTTGAATATTTAATTTACTGCGCAGTGATGGGGTGATTGGAGATAAATTCATGCCATAAATGTTTTTATCGTTTTTATTTTTAGCTAGGCTTGCAGTTTCAGGTTTGCTATCAAGCTCGCTAACAGTTAAGCTAATGGTTTTACGTTTACCTTTGCTCATTATATCCACTTCTACTTTCTTACCAATGAGAGTTTCAGCAACTATTCTTGATAATTTTCTACTACTGGTAATATCTTTGCCATCAAATTTTAAAATAATATCACCAACTTGAATACCAGCTTTTTCAGCTGGGCTTCCACTCGTAACGCTAGCGACTAAAGAGCCAATGCCGTCAGCTAGGCCTAATCCCTCTGCTACATCATCAGTAGATTGGATAATCACGCCAAGCCAACCATAGCGCATTTTTCCGGTCTTAATTAATTGCTCGATAACTGGTTTAGCTGCAGAAGAAGGGACCGCAAAACCGATGCCTATATTGCTCCCAGTTGGCGAGACAATGGCAAAATTGATGCCAATTACTTCGCCCTTTAAATTAAACATTGGCCCACCCGAGTTACCACGATTAATGGCGGCGTCG
>CANDYO010000005.1 GCA_947424995.1 Rickettsiales bacterium
AGCGATAGTGATTAATGGTGGACCATTAAAATACAAAGTATTATAGTTACTACAAGGGTATTTGAGATAATCAGGAATATTTGGATCTTTTATGTCTAAGTTATAGTTTCTTAAACTGCTTTTCAAAGCTTCATTTAAAATAGGATGATTAGGTTTTGCTGCAATGAAGGCATTGCCATAATAACCATTAGCAGCCCAAGTTTCTTTAGCAGCTATAAAATCAAACTTTTGCATCAATTCAAACAAAGCTTCAGGATTATATATCTCATAATCTACATCGCTATAAACTCCACCATATTTTTGAACTGCCATTAAACGCATAAGATCTGCGGCTTGAGCTAGATAAGGTTTTAAATCATTGCCTTTGTCGATTAAATCTACCAAAATGTTATAAGATGGATGATTTTTAAATTCATCGATAGCTCTTACTTTAACGCCTTTTATGTTTCTTAATTCATTAGGAATTAAATCAGCTTGGTTAACCCAGATATTATGTTGCCAATTATATCCTAACGCATTTAGTTTAGTATAATTGATCCTCATTTCTTCGATATAAAAATCATTTAGTACTACATGCGCTTTGCTAGGCGTAAAATATAATTTATGAGTGATAGTTGGGATTTTTGGTGCAGCTTTTTTATCAAAATTTTGATCCAATATTTTAGCCAAACTATTATTGATAGCTTGTTCACTTACTTTTTTGTAGTCTATGCCTTCTTGAGCAAAAATTTCTATAAAGTCTTCGCTAGGATTATAACATTTTTTCAATAGATGCAGACTAGTCAACGTATTATAATATCTTTCATCGATGAAATAGCTTTTTACTTTTTTTCTTTTAGCTATTCCAAAAACAAGCAAGGCGCATAGCAAAATAAGAATTATTTTTTTAAATTTACTGATTTTCATATTTTCAAACCTTATTTTTGAGTATTTTGCCAGGACCAATAATATTTCCTTCTAAAAACTTTACCTCCTTCAGTCCAGCTACCACAAAACATATCTGCTCCGATAATATCAAACATTCTACGAGTTTCCAGGTTATAATAAATATTGTTTTCATAATCTCTAGGAGTCAGATCATCTCTGTTGGCATTATTTATATTATAATATATTTGAAAATTTTTGGTGGTAATATTTGCTATATAATTGCTAAATAATAGGTTCATTTTTTGATTGCTTATATTAAAATTTTCTTTGGTTATAAGCGAATAGTTGCAAACTTTAGTATCATTTTGTTTTGAAGTAAAACTTAAATCTGGCACTATTTTTAAATCATTATAAGAAATTCCATTTTTAAACCGAGCAAAATATAGATTGAAAATCATCCATGGAGGGAGGATAACATCAGAATTACCATCTATATTATTTTTACTAAAATAAGCTATGGTTAACAAAGGAGGACCATTAAAATATAAGGTGTCATAATTATTACAAGGGTATTTTATATAAGTTGGAGCATTGATACTTAATTGACGATTTCTTAGCTCTATTTTTAAAGCTTCATTTATAACAGGGTGATTAGGCCTAGCAGCAAAAAATGCATTACCATAATAGCTAAGTTGACTTGGAATTTCTCTTCCGGCAATAAAGTCAAATTTTCTCATCAAATCATACAGCGCTTTAGGATTATATATCTCATAATCCATATCACTATATATTCCACCGAATTTTTGCACCGCAAGTAATCGAGTTAGATCTGCAGCTTCAGCAAGATAAGGCTTTAAACTATTACCTTTGTTAAGGATATCTAATAAATACTTATATAATGGGTGATCTTTAAATTCAGTGAGATTTTTTATTTGAACTCCCTTAATATTTTTAATTTCATCAGGGAATAGTGAGGCTTTGTTAGTCCATATATTATGCTGCCAATTATAACCTAAGTCATTGAGCTTATTAAAATTGACCTTTATTTCTTCAATATAAAAATCATCTAATTTTGCAGTTCTATCCTCAGTAACAAGATACACTCTATGAGTTATAGTTGGAATTTTTGGCGTTTCTGCAAGTTTAATATTTTTATCCAAAAGTTTATTTAAGCTGCTAAGTATAATTTCTTTATTTTTTTGATCATAATCAAAGCCTTCTTGACGCAAAATTTCAACCATATCTACCCCAGCGCTATAACAAGGTTTGAGTATATGTAATTTAACTAAGCTCTGATAAATATAATTTTTAGGGATATAGCCTTTAACTTTTAATACTCGCCCTATACCTAGTAATATTAAAAGACTGATTATAATAATTATCGTTTTTCTAGATATATTAATTTTCATCTTATCTCTAATAAGCTGGAGCATAACTTAAGCCCATTTTTTTTTCTTGAGCTAAGATATATTCATGCATTTTAGCAATCCTGTTTAAGTCTTTATCTAGAGTAAATTTTTCTAAATATATTTGATGAGCACGGGCAGCCATAGCTTTAGCTTTTTCTGGATTGGCTTTAATCCAATCCATATGAGCTTTAACTTGACCGTACATGGTTTCGCTATCTGCATTTTGATCAAAATATAAAAAATTATCACCAAAATTTTCGATAGCAAAAGGATGCTTATCCGAAATAACTACTACATTAGCAGCAGCAGCTTCAAACATTCTTAAGGTTGGAGTACCAGAATTAATATGTTGTTCAGAGTGAGTCAATAAATAAATGCCATTTTTCCTTAGGGCATTAAAAATTTCTATACTTGATGGAATATAGCCATCATAAATATTTGGTTTCAAAAAGGATGCAGCATAATAATGGCCATATACCTTCATAGGAACAGAGTCAGCTAGCATGTTAATGAATTTTTTATAATTACTAGAAGAGCGGAATTTATCCCAACCGCCGCTCATCCACATTAAGCTCTTCGGTTCCGCAGGCTCATTGACGAATTTTGGAGCTAGTGGTAAAATTTGCAGACCATTAAAAGGTTTACCAGCGTTATTAAATACCACTCGATAGAAATCTAATTCTTTAGAAGAAGTAAGTACTCCATGAGAAAAAGATAAAAGTTTCTGGAAAGATCCGATGGCTTCATGAGGCTTATTTCTTTTGAATTTATCACCCCGCATAAGCTGAAGTGGAGATAAAGCTAGAATATATTTTTTTGATCGATGAGCATAAATCTTCATATATATTTCACTATTATCAGCATACGGAGAGAAGATTATAAAATCTGGATCAAATGCAAGAATACTTTCTTCATGCCCTAAGGTTTGATTGAAATAAATTTGGATATCCCATCCTGCTTTCTCTGCAGCATACTTAAAGTAATCCACATAAGAAGCTTCTCCACCGTTATTAGTGATAAAAACAACTTTATATTTATTTTTAGTTGGAGTATCTTGATATTTTTCATCCCACATATCAGGATTAATTTGTGCTGCATCTTCTATAGCAACATTAAACTTGTAATTATAATATTGCCTTGGAATAAATATACAAAACAAAGTAACTATGATAATAAAAATAATTGTAATAATTGATTTAGACTTAATGGACATGCTAACCTTTATTTAATTTGCATATATTATACATTATGATGCTCTATGGAGCAAGAGCCAAGTTAATAACCAAGATTATACTGTAGATTCATCTCTTTTTCTTCCATGATCAATGTTTCATGCATTTTAGCAATTCTAATTAAGTCAGCTTCAATGGTAAACTTTTCTAGATATATTTTGTGGGCTTTCTCAGCCATAGCTTTAGCTTTTTCTGGATTGGCTTTAATCCAGTCCATATGAGCTTTAACTTGTTTATACATTGTTTCGCTATCAGCATCATAATCAAAATAAAGAAAGCTATCACCAAAATTTTCTACTATAAAAGGATGTTTATCTGAAATTACTATAGCATTAGCTGCCGCAGCTTTAAACCCACGCATATTCGGCTCCCCACCTTGAAAATGCAAATTGCTATGAGTTAACAAATAGATGCCGTTTCTTCTAATAGCTTGGATATTTTCAATTCCAGGTTCAATATACCCTCCATAAATGTAAGGCTTTAAATAAGATGAAGAATTATAATGCCCGTATACTCTCATTGGTACATTTTCACTTAAGTAAGTTATAAACTTTTTATAATTATTAGATGAACGGAACTTATCCCAACCACCGCTAAGCCACATAAGGCTTTTAGGTTCAGCAGGTTCATTATAAAATTTGGGAACCAACGGCAGCAGTCTTAATCCATTAAATGGCTTATTCATTTTCTCAAACATTACTCTATAAAAATCTAACTCTGGTGCTATGGTTAGCACTCCG
The DNA here is from genome assembly GCA_947424995.1 of Rickettsiales bacterium. Taxonomy (GTDB): domain Bacteria; phylum Pseudomonadota; class Alphaproteobacteria; order Rickettsiales; family CANDYO01; genus CANDYO01. The sequence goes on from CANDYO010000005.1 coordinate 4,249, forward strand.
TGCACCATAGAGATAAGCTTTTGAAATCCTTTGGTAGGCTGATAAGGATTATTAGGATTTGATCCATTTAAAACGATTTCTAAGAGCATCTATTGACGAAAAGCTTAAGAGATACTTTTTTGATCGATGAGAATTTATTTTAGTATTTAGATCTGGTATAGTTTCAGCAAATTGTGAGAATATAATAAAATCTGGATTAAATTTTAAAATTTTAGGTTCATTGCCTAACATTTGATTATAATAGATTTGAACTTTCCAACCCATTTTTTCTGCAGCATATTTAAAATATTCAGCATAACTAAACTCACCGCCGTTATTAGTTATGAAGACAACTCTATAGTCATTTCTTATCTTGTTATCTTGATATTTTTTGTCCCAAGTTTCAGAACTAACCTTAGCAGCTTTTTCCATTGCAGCATTGAATATAAAATTACAATATTGTTTATAACCAAATATACTAACCAAAGTAAGGATAAGTATAAAAACAATGAGGGTAATAAATTTATATTTAGCGAACATATCAAGCTTCTATAATTGATCAAGTCCTAAAACTTGAAGGTTAACGTTAGTTATTAGTAAAGGATTAGTAACCAAGATTATACTGTAAATCTAACTCTTTTTCTTGATTGAGTACACCTTCATGCATCTTGGCAACTCTAACTAAATCAACTTCAATGGTAAATTTCTCTAAATATATTTTATGAGCTTTTTCCGCCATAGCTTTAGCTTTTTTAGGGTTGGCTTTTATCCAATCCATATGATCCTTAACTTGCTTATACATAATATCCGCATCCACATCATTATCAAAATAAAGTAAACTATCACCAAAACTCTTTACTATAAATGGGTGTTTATCTGAAATAATTACAACATTAGCGGCAGCAGCTTCAAAACCTCGCATATTTGGCTCCCCCCCCTTAAAGTGAAGGTCACTATGAGTTAACAGGTAAATTCCATTTTTTCTAATAGCATTAATCATTTCAATTCCAGGAGGAATGTATCCACCATAAACACTCGATTTTAAGTAAGCCGATGAATTATAATGACCATAAACTTTCATTGGCACATTCTCACTCAATAAGCTAATAAACCTCTTATAATTCTTAGAAGAGCGGAATGCATCCCATCCGCCACTGATCCACATAAGCTTTTTAGGTTCAGCTGGTTCATTATAAAATTCTGGAACTAAGGGAAGAAGCCTTAAACCATTAAACGGTTTATTAGATTTTTCGAATAAGGTTTTATAAAAATCTATTTCTGGAGCAATGGTCAATATTCCATGCACTGAAGAAACATAGTCTTGAAGATTGCCCTCTGTTTTGTATGGGTCTTTTGGTGATATCCACTTGAAGCGATTTCTGATTGCCTCCAAAGAAGAAAAACTTAAAACATATTTTCTTGATCTATGCGAGTTTATATGGGTATTTAACTCAGGAGAAGCAAACTGAGAAAAAATGATAAAATCTGGATCAAATTTTAAAATCTCTGCTTCATGTCCACGAATTTGAGCGTAATAAATTTGTACATCCCAGCCTTTCTTTTCTGCGGCATACTTAAAATATTCTGCATAAGAAGCTTCACCACCATTATTGATTATAAAAACTACTTTATACTTATCTTTAATCAAGTTGTTTTTATATTTTTCATCCCATATGTTTGGACTAGTTTTTGCTGCTTCTTTTATAATATCATTAAATTCGTTATCATAACTTTGTTGTTTGAAATCTCTAATATACTGACGCACTGGTTTGTAACTTATTATAAGCAGCGCCACTAGTAATACTGCAATAATTAGTTTTTTATTTTTCTTAAGCATAAAAGAGCCTCATTTGTGTTTTAAGGAAAAATCTTTAATCGATCAAAAGCAGTTTTAAGCGCGAAGACGAGGGCTTCGATCATTTCGTCAGTATGGGGGGGGGTAGGAGTAATTCGCAGTCTTTCCGTTCCCTTCTGTACTGTTGGATAGTTAATATGCTGAACGAAAATGCTGAATTCATCGAGCAGCATCTCCGATACCATTTTGCTTAAAATAGGATTATTGATCATTACCGGAATCATATGACTATCATTTTCGATAAAAGGAATATTTTCCTCTCTAAGTCTTTGTTTTAACTTTGCAACGTTGCTATGGAGAGCATCACGCTCTTTATTACTAGTTTTTAAATAGCGAATACTCGTTGTAGCTGCTGCTGCCAATGCTGGAGGCAGTGAGGTTGTAAAAATAAAACCAGCGGCATAACTGCGAATAGCATCGATAAGTAACTTAGAACCAGTAATATAACCGCCTATTACTCCGAAACCTTTAGCTAAAGTCCCTTCGATTATTGACAAACGATCCATTAGTCCTAATTTTTCACAAATACCACCACCTCTTTTACCATATAGGCCAACAGCATGTACTTCATCTACATAAGTTAAAGCATTGTATTTATCAGCTAAATCACAAATTTTCTCAATAGGTGAGATACGACCATCCATTGAATATACTGATTCAAAAATAATTAGCTTAGGCCGATTAATATCAACGGCTTTAAGCTTAGCTTCTAAATCTTGTAAATCAAGATGGCGATAGATATGTTTTTCTACATTACTGCGCTTAATGCCTTCAATTATTGAAGCATGGTTATCTTGGTCTGAAAATATAACACAATCAGGTAATAACTTAGCTAATGTAGAAATTGAAGCATCGTTAGAAATATAGCCAGAGGTAAAAACAAGACTTGCTTCTTTGTGATGCAAATCTGCTAGCTCAGCTTCAAGCTCTACCATTGGATGATGAGTTCCGCCAATATTACGAGTACCCCCAGAACCTACGCCCATAGCGCTGTTAGCGTTATTAGCGGCGGCAATTACAGCTGCATTCTGGCTCATACCTAAATAATCATTGATACACCAAATAGTTATTTCTTTCTGTCTTTTATGATCATAGGCAATTGGATGCTCACCTACACATCTTTCAATATCACCAAAAACTCTATATCTACCTTCAGCTTTTAAAATATTGGTGGCATCAATAAAATATTGGTCATAATCTATTATTACATCTTCAACATATTTAGTTTTTAACATCTATTTTCCAGTTATCTGGTTGATTTTAAAGATACAACCATGGTTATCAATAATATAATTGCTACAGCCTGGTGAAGTAACGCTAATAATAACGGCGCTTGTAAACATAAGGTAAAAATACCCAGAACAAATTGTAGAGAGATAATAATAGCTAATAATATAGCAATTCTTTGATTATAGTTTAGATTAAATATTTTGTAGCAATATGCAAGAAGATTAATCAAATTAATCATAGCTAAATAGCGATGAATAAATTGTACCATCTCTATATTTTCAAAAATATTTAAGTACCAAGGTGATATAATCAGCAATCCATCTGGAATAATTTCTCCATTCATTAGTGGAAAGCTATTATACACCATCCCCGCATTGAGGCCGGCCACAAAGGCTCCAGAAGTAATTTGGAACATTAATAATAATAAAGAAAAATAAGCATATTTAGAAGAAGAAGCTTTTCCAGGAGTGACTTTCCATACTAATAAAATGAGGATAATGCATGCCATAACCAAATGCAGCGCCAATCTATACTGACTAACACTCGGTTGATCTAATAATCCACTTTTGACCATTAACCAACCGACCAAACCTTGCAAAGCAATTAAAATAGCAATAATAGAAAAATATTTACTATCTTTTCTTTCTAGTTGCTTAGTAAGAATAAAATATAACAATGGCAGAAAGAATATTAAACCAGTAATCCGCCCTAACACTCGATGCAAATATTCTACTAAGAAAATTTGCTTAAATTCAGCGATATTTATGCCTAAATTTATCTTTAGATATTCTGGTGATTGTTTATACAAAGAGAATTCGGCTTGCCAATCCGCTGAATTAAGAGGAGGAATAATACCGCTAATAGGTTTCCATTCAACTATTGATAAGCCGGAATGACTAAGACGAGTATAGCCGCCGACTATAATCATGGCATATACTAATAAGATACAAGTAATCAACCATCTGAATATAGCTTTATTTTTTAAAATCATTAGATACATGATACTGCATTAATACAAAGCTCCACTGGAGGTGAAGCTTTGTATAAATAGATAAATTATTTTTCTCTAAATGCATGATCCAGAGTGATTGTTAAAGGATCCAATAAGTATTCCATCATGGTTCTAGTGCCCACAACAATCATTACGTCCACTCCCATCCCAGGATATAAAGCAACGTTTTTAATTTTAGCAAGTTCTTTTAGATGTTCTTTATTAATTTCAATACGTACTTTGTAATAAAGTTGAGGCGTTCCTGTTTGTAATTCTAACTGGTCAGCAACTATTGCATCAGAAGATAGGCTAATTACAGTTCCTTGTAAAGGAGGAACTACTCTTGGTCTATATGCGGTTAAGCGAACATTAGCAATTTGGCCAATTCTGACCACCGAGATATCATCTGCTCTAACTTTAGCTTCTATGATCAAATTGTCATCTTGCGGCACAATTTCCATTAGTGGATATTGTTGAGGTAAGACACCTCTAGGAGTTAATTTATCGTTCATATTAGAAACTATACCAGCTTCTGGACTAGTGATAATAGTCCGACTTAAACTTTCATTAATATCTTTAAGAGCTTCATTATAGATAGCTAATTGAGCTTGAGCTTCTTTTAGATCACTCACTGTTTTTTCAAAACGAGCATCATTTTCATTTTCTAAAGCTATTTGGCTTTGTAGAATTTTTTGTTCTGTTTCAGCTAATTGAGCAAGCAAAGCGCCTTTTCTTCCTTCATTATGAGCTTTATTACCTTCTACATCTTGTAATGTAGCTTTGCTTAAATTGCCTTTAGCAAGCAATTTTTGGTAGGTATTAGCTTGTTCGGTATTGATTTTGATAAGCTTATCCAGCGATTCAATTTGAGGTAAAATAGCATTTTTACTTTCAATAAGTTGTTCAGTAGTTTTCTGCGCATGAGCTATTTTAGAAGCAATACTTAGTTTCTTAGCAGCAAAAACTTTTTCTTGATTTTGAATCATACTCTGAACTTCTGGATCACCAGAACCACTTAATAATGCTTCAGGAAAAATTAAATCTGATATGTTATCGCGCTCAGCAATTAACCTAGAAACTTCAGCAAGGGTCGCTAAATATTTGTATTCTTGTTGTTTTTCTTGAGCTTGTAATTTTGTATCGTCTAGAAGGATCAAAGTTTGACCTTTTATTACTTGATCACCATCACGAACTAAAATAGCCTTAATAACACCCCCTTCTGGATGTTGAATAATCCGCTTTTTTGATTCTAAGATAATTCTTCCCATTGCATGCGACGCACTGTCTAATGGCGCCAAAAACGCCCATATCATAAAAAAGCCAAAAGTAGCAATCAGTACCCAGATACCAAATACCGATGGAGACCTAGTTTCTTGTATGACTTCGCTTCTACCTTCCATAGCTATAGGAACAGTTAGATATTTTATTGAGTCATCCATAATAGTAATGGTTTTATCTACATATGGAGACATCTCTCTAGCTTTTTTTATAGCTTGGACAGCAAGCAATTTTTGCTGTTCACGGAAAGGTTTAGTTTGCTCAAAGAGACTTTTAGCAATTTGCTTTGCCTTACCTATCTTGCTTTGCGGAACTTCTTCATATAATAAATCTGACACCTCAGCTACAGAAACTAGCGCTTCGTCCTGTTCTTTTTCTGAGATGATTTTTGAGCTACCCTTGATTTTCATATATCTTCATCACTTTATGATTGTTGTTGATTATCTGAACTTGCAATAACATTAGCTGGTTTTGCAAATCTTGCCATAATTTCTTCTTTAGTGCCAAAAGCAGCAACTGCACCGTCTTGCAGAATTAAAATTTTATCGACAGAAGATAGAATAGAAGGACGGTGAGAAATAATTATAGTAGTAATTTTTTTCTGCTTCGCTTGAACGATAGCGTTTACTAACGCCTGTTCGCCAAGTTCATCTAAGTTAGCATTAGGCTCATCTAGCACTACTAACTTTGGATTACCAAAAAATGCACGAGCTAAGCCAATTCTTTGTCTTTGTCCACCAGATAAATTAGCTCCACCAATACCTATATCAGTTTCGTAACCATCTTTTAAACGTAAAATCAGATCATGAGCGCCTGTCATTTTAGCAGCTTCAACAATTGCTGCTGGGTCTGCATCATCTTGTAATCTAGCAATATTAGCTTTAATAGTACCACTAAATAATTCAATATCCTGTGGGAGATAACCTACATGATGGCCAAAATCTGCTCTATTCCAAGTGTAAACATCTGCGCCATCTAGTCTTACAGCACCTTGCATAGCTTTCCATACACCAACTATTAGCTTTGCCATACTTGATTTACCAGCTGCACTAGGTCCAATAATAGCCAAAATATCACCTGGGTCCAAGGCAAAACTTACCCCTTTTAAAGTATAAGCTACTGGGCCTGCAGCTCCAGGTATAGTAGGCGCAAAGAAAATATTTTCTACTGAAAGCGCACCTATAGGAGTTGGAAGCTTCATCGATTCTTGACGATTAGATAAGCGTACATAAGCATCTTTTAAACGTTCGTATGATTTTAAAGCACCACTAATTTGCTTCCAAATTTCAATAGCATTATCAAAAGGAGTTAGTGCTCTACCTAAAATAATAGAACTACCAATCATTCCACCCATTGACATATTATTTGGTTCTTTAATTACAAGATATGCACCAATTGCGGTCACCAACATTTGCAAAATCATTCGAACAAATCTAGATACATTAGAAATTATACCATTTCTATAACTGGCTACTGAAATTAAGTTCAAAGAATTTTGTTGATAACGATACCAATTTTTTTGAACCGCCTCCATCATCCCCATAGCTTCCACTACTTCTGCATTACGAGTAGCAATTTCAGATTGATTCATACTACGCATGGATTGTTCGTTAGCTTCATTAAGCTTACCATTGGTAGCATAAGCATTGAATATAGCAAAAGCTAAAAGTAGGAGCGACCCAATAACCGCTAACCATCCCATCATAGGATGAATCATAAACATCACTGCTATATATATAATTGACCAAGGAGCATCAAAAAGGGTGTTTATTCCAGTACTAGTTAAAAAAGTTTTAACGGTTTGTAAATCACGAAGATTCTGAGCCCCACCGACAGAAGCTTTCATTGCTGCACTTTTAATTGAGTTAACAAATAAGTCTGGCGACAATTGCCTATCAAGCCATTCACCTAGTTTAATTAAGGTAAAAGAGCGCGCCACTTGAATCAAGTGCAAAGCTACATATAATGCAGCCATTAGTAAGCTTAGCATTAATAGAGTATTTAAATTTTGACTAGATAAAACCCGATCCAATACTTGCAAAGAGTACAGAGGGGTCACCAGCATTAATAAATTTACCCCGAAAGAGAAAGCGAATACTATCCAAAAAACTGGACGGCATAGATCTAAAACTCTCACTAAGGTGTTTTGTTGTCCTTTACTCACTAGTTTATCCTCAACTTTAACTTTATAAATGTTATTCGTAAAACTATAATCAGTTTAAGATGATATAGTTAACAATTCACTAATTTTATGCAAATAAAATTGCTTTGCACTCATATTTCTAAATCTTCATGTAATAGGCAGTTCTTTTAATTTCAAGATCAAATTTTATTTTGCTCAAAGTTAGCAAGATTAATACCAGCCAGCCGTCGCTCCTAAAAGAGCTATGGCAGACACTCCTATGCTATAAGCTTCGGCTGGCAAGTCCAACTTCACAATCCTTCTACGAAGTATTGCTCGTGGCCTGCCACCCGAAGCTTTAGCGTAGGGTGGCGGAGAGAGAGGGATTCGAACCCCCGGTACGTTGCCGTACACACGCTTTCCAAGCGGGCGCCTTAAACCACTCGGCCACCTCTCCTCTTCAACTCTTGACTATGGATCTAAACTTATTTTTCAAGTTATGTCAAAAGATTTCCTGTGCAATCCTAGATTAACTTACAAATAAGAGGAGAGCTCTTAAAAACCAAGAAAATAAAAATTATTGCTATTACCTTACAAAAATGCTTAAATGCCCGACGAAGTGATACTCCTTCTTTAGTAATCACTGAACATTTTCAGAATATTGATAACGTAGAAATTAGTATAATAAAGCGAGGGAATTATGGACTTTAAAAGCGATAACATAGTGGGCATTCATCCCCAAATTATGGATGCAATTGTAAATGCAAATGTTGGAGTGGAAGCTTCTTATGGTAAGGATAATTATAGCGTTAAGTTAAAGCAAAGATTATCTGAAATTTTTGAAACAGAAGTTTCTGTTTTTTTAACCAGTACCGGCACTGCTGCTAATGGCTTAGCTTTATCAGCATTAACCCCTCCGCATGGAGCGATTTACAGCCACATTCATGCCCATGTTAATACTGATGAATGCGGAGCTCCTGAATTATTTACCAGTGGAGCAAAAATAATTCCTATCCAGGGAAATAACTGTAAAATTGATAGCGAGTATTTACAACTTCATATAGAAGCGGCTTGTTCAATGCGTCCACATGCCATTAAACCTAGTTGCATTACCTTAAGTCAAGCAACAGAATGTGGAACTATATATAAGCTTGATGAATTAAGAAAAATTGCAGATATTGCCAAAAAATATGAATTAGCTATCCATATGGATGGAGCAAGATTTACTAATAGTTTAATTACACTAGGCTGCAGCTCAGCTGAGGCTACTTGGAAATCTGGCATTGATGTATTGAGTTTTGGAGCGACTAAGAATGGCGCTATGACTGCTGAGGCGGTGATATTTTTTAATCAAAAATATGTTAAAGATGTTGATTATAAGCAGAAACGCGCAGGTCAATTATCATCTAAAATGAGATTTTTTGCTTGTCAATTTTTAGCTTACTTTGAAAACGACTTATGGTTAAAAAATGCTACTCATGCTAATACTAGCGCTATTAAGCTAGCTTCTGTTTTTCAAAAACATAAGCTTAAATTAGAGTATCCAGTTGAAGCGAATGAAGTTTTTGCAAGAATTCCTACTAAGCTTGTTGAATATTTATATCAAAATAATGGCAATTTCTACGAATGGGAAAAACACGAAGTTAACAAAGATGGATTATATAGATTTGTTACTTCATGCTTTACTAGTGAAGAGAACTTAAAACAATTAGATAATTGCCTAACAGCTTTTTTTGTTGGCCAAAATCTTGCAATTTAATTTTTTTCACGAACATGAGTCTGTTGTACTTGACTTTAAGGGCGAAGACTACTTTTAACAGACGACTAAAAATACTGTTTTTTTGCAGTTATCTAGAGAGTAAGGATAAAATTATATAGCTGACTTAAGAAGGATGTTGGTTGCGGGGGCCAGATTTGAACTGACGACCTTCAGGTTATGAGCCTGACGAGCTACCGGGCTGCTCCACCCCGCAGAGGCAATATAGGATATTTAATCTACCTTGTAAAGGAAAATAAGGCTCTTATAGGGATTTATTTAATATTTTTAAAATGCTGCCATTCTTTTTTAGTAAGCTGCCAAACTTCACGCTCTGAATATAACGGATTAACATATTTTGCAGGAGTAACTGCAATTAATCGCGCTCCTGTTTTTTCTTTTATTCGCCTAGATTTATAGTTTCCGGCAGCATTGGCAAAGATAAGTTTTTTAAAGCCTAAATTATCGAATGCATAATCCATTACCGGCACGACAGCTTCAGTCATTATGCCTTGCCCCCAAAATTTCTTACCAAGCCAAAAGCCTCTGTTTTCTGGAGTAGCCTCTCTCCATAAACCAATGGCTCCTATTAATTCTTCAGGATCGCTTTTAAGAAAAATTCCCCACGTCCAATTGTCAATTCCTTGTTTTGGTAATATTTGAGTTTGGATATAATCCAATACCCCTCCTGTTGGATATGGCCAGGGCACTACTGCTGTTAATTGACGAATAACCTCGTAATCAACAAAATATTTCTCATAAGCTTCAGCATCTTCTAGAGTAACCGCTCGGAGAATTAAGCGCTCTGTTGTAAAAATAGGAGTTTGCTTATTTACCATATTATATTTTCTACCTTTGTTGTTCCAAGCTGGATATCTATAATTTATAATATATTTTAAAAAAACCTTACGCAATGCTTCCTTAATATATTAATAAATATTAAATAAATCCTTGACATTGTAGTTAAGCTTTGTTAATTTAAGTAAAAATAATTAGCTATACATTAATAAACACATGAGTTCGAAATCAAATTCTCTAAGCTTTATGGTTGCCTTTAAAGACAAGATGTTAGAAGCGGGCATACCAATAGATAAGCATAATCTATTTAATCAAAGCTCTCAACTAGAAGCTTTTAAAGTAAAAACTTTACAAAATGGTCTTGCTCAAGCCCTAAATGCAATAGATGATATCCTTGTGTTTAAAACCTATATTCAGGTAAGAGCTTTAAAACACGGAGCTCCTACGGATAAAGCTTTGTTATTTGATAATATCCTTCAGTTGCGAGCATTTGAAGCTGGAGCAACTATAACTAAATCCCTTAAAACCACCTCATTAAAATATGTCCAGATTTTAGAAAAAAGGCAAATTCTTGGCGAAGACGATCAGCCACAAAAGCAAGTTGCTTTAATTCAGCATAAATATCATCCAGGTGATCTTGTAGAAAATTTAAGCAGCCCCATTAAATATCATGTAGTATCAGATATAGATGATGTGTTATGTAGAGAAGTGGCCAATAGTCACTCCGGTTATCTGGTTAACCAAAAATGGGTTAGTAATACTTATCCTGGAGTAGAAATTCTTACCTGGCAAAATCATAACAATGATGAGAAGTTTTATTTTTGCTACCCTGGTTTTGATAAATTAGTTTTAGCTGTTTCATCATGGCAAGGCTGGTCTATGGATTTTTTCTCAGCTGAAGTAGATGCCAGGAATGAAAAAGTAATTCCTAACTATTTTACAAGAAAATTTGGCGACGAACTTTATTCTAGTATTGCTGGATCTGGAAGATTAAGTATATTTTCAAAACAGCATTTAACTCAGCAAGAAACAGCGATTCCTGGATCTTATAGTTTAGTAAAAAATTTAAGCGTTGTAACTACTGATGTAGACAATGCAGTTCTAGTTGATGATACCGTTAGCAATGCCGCCAGAGGCCAAGGACAAATGATTGGGCTTTCAATAGAAGCATCTAAAGAAATGATCGCCATGGTGAGAAATCAAGAAGATAATACCGATACAATGCCTTACAATCCGCTCAATAATGCAGCATATATTATGGGCGTTTTACTTTCAGCAAAAGAACTGCTGGATAATAATGAGGCTTACTGCCTAAGAGAAGCTATAGATGTAACTTTACGTTATAATGGCTTAGACGATTCTAAATGCGATAGTCCATGGTATACATATCCTACCTGCTCACTAAAACATGATCCAGAATATTTGGATAAAATGGAACAATGGGTAGCGAAAGGACAAGATTATTTTAATCAATTCGTTGGATTAGATTCTTTAAGCTTGGAAACTTCAAACTCAATTTAGGAATATTGTATAGGCTAAAACCACGTGAGGCCGTCATCTTCGTCCACTAAATCCGTCAAGCTTAGGCGTGAAGAAGATCCAGATTAAATCTCTTGAAAACCTTTAGGACTCTATGATATTTAAGAGACTTTTACTGGACCCTCGGACTTCGCTTTCGCTTGTCCAAGGGTGATGGACATTCCTTAGTTTTAAAGCAGAAGACTGCTTTTTAACAGCTAACTAACTACTTCATTTTTTCAAGTTCATCGATCATTTTGCTTACCACATCTAGTCCTTTTTGCCAGAAAGATGGATCATTCGCATCAAGTCCAAAAGGAGCTAATAACTCCTTATGTTTTTTGCTTCCACCTGCGCTTAATAGATCTAGGTATTTAGGAACAAAGTCAGTCACCTCTCCTTGGTTATATACTCCATAGAGGCTATTAACTGAGCAATTACCAAAAGCATAAGCATAAACATAAAATGGCGAACGAATAAAGTGAGGAATACCAGACCAGAGAGAACCACTTTCTTCTCTATAGTTCACGCTATCACCAAAGCATTCTTTAGTAACATCTTGCCATATATTAGAAATTTGCTCTGAAGTTAACTCTCCCTGCTTACGGGCTGTATGTACCCTGAACTCAAATTCATGGAAAGTTATCTGTCTAACTATGGTATTTAAAGAATCATCTATCTTCTTAGCTAGCATTGACTTACGTTTTTGTAAGTTAGTCTCGATACTCATCAAATACTCGAATACTAATTGTTCGCCAAATAGCGAAGCAGTTTCTGCTAAAGTTAGAGGAGTATTAGCCATTAAGTTGCCAACCTTAGCTCCAAGCAATTGATGTACTCCATGCCCTAATTCATGAGCTAGAGTCATAACATCCTCTTCTTTACCTTGGTAATTCATTAGGATATATGGGTGAACTGATGGAACGGTAGAATCTGAATATGCGCCAGCAGTCTTTCCTTCATAAACCTGGGCATCAATCCAATTATTATCAAAAAATTTCTGAGCTAACGCAGCAAATTCTGGAGAAAAACTACTATATGACTTAAGTACTATTTCCTTAGCCTTATCCCAAGGGATGTATTTATCTAAAGAATCTGGTAGAGGCGCATTTCTATCCCATGGATCAAGCTTTTCTTTTCCCATCCACTTAGCTTTCATTAAATAATATCTTTGAGCAAGGTTGCTATAATTTGCCTTAACCGTACTTACTAAAGCATTTACTACCTCATCTTCTACCTGATTACCTAGATTACGGAAGGTAGTAATGCTTGGAGCTTTGCGGATATCATCATCAATTGCTTTATCTTTAGCTAAAGCGTTAGTTATAAGGCTGAAAAGTTCAATATTCTTATTCAAAGTAGAGGTAATAGAAAAATAAGCTTCTTTACGTACTTTTTCATCTGCATCTAAAGGCTTTTCTAATATTTCAGCATAAGTTAATTCTTTGCCTTGATAAGGAAAACGTAATGTTGTTATGGTAGTTTCAAAAAGTTTTACCCAGTAATTATTAGCAGTGATACTTTTTTCATGGAGAATTTTCTCTTCTTTCTCACTTAGTTGATATGGTTTAAAGGAACGAATTTTATCAAGCCATGGTTTATAATACTTAACCCCGTCATGTTGTAATAATTTCTCTATCGCTTCAACTTTAATATTATTGAGCTCTAATTGAAAAAATAATAATTTACTGCTAAGGCTAGTAATATACTCGTTGGTATTTTGGAAAAAGACTAATATTTCAGGATTATTTAAGTTAGTGCTATATAGTAGAGAGCTATAACTCCCAACTTTTGCCATTAATTCATCAATCTTTTCATATTCTACTATAGCTTTATGCAATTCTTCAGCTGGTAGTTGCTCAATTTTTCCTTCATATTTGCTACTAAATTTACTAACTTGACGTTCCATCTCAGCTAAATCTTCTTTTAGCTCTTTAGATTTGTAACTTTCATAAAAATCTGTTAAATCCCAACGTGGTAACATGGCGTTATTTTTTTCCTCAATTGTAGTTTGCTTTTCTTTTGAATTAGTTGATTCTTCTGCTATGCAATTAAAAGAACAGAAAAGTAGTAGTGCTGCGATAGAGAGATTAATTAACTTGATCATAATTCTTGTTATCTATTTAGATGAATATGTAGATGATTATATAATACTTGAGGAGTAATATGTCAAATGAAAGGTTTTATTTATAATTCATCCAATTCACAAGATTTCCCTAAGCAAGCTTCTTCTTTTATTGGGACAAAGTAAATGCTGTCATAACACATTATAGGGAGTTTTTTGCGCATAACAGGATCACATGTATTCAACATGTATTCATAATCATGTGCAAATAATTCTGGGTTTGAGCCATATTTGCTAGTCCAGCTATTTAATAACTCTCCATCACTAAGAGTAGTAATGTACCTGGTGCCATGAATTATATCATAATATTGACCTTCATAATCATCATTCCATGTATGCACATAAAAGGCGACTGTATTATTTGTGGGGATTATTGAGGTTTTAATGTTATCAACATCTAACCTATCTAATATATCTAGCATATTACTGGGATGATTAGATGGATATTTTGTTTTTTGTTCAATTATAAAATTTTTTATTGCTTGTTCTGCGGATATACCTGAGTAACGCCCGGAGCCAAAAATTGGCAAAAATTGACTTATTCCAAGAGCCCAGCCTATACAATTGTATGTGGCGACGATTATTTTTGATGACTCTTCCACACAATGATATTCTGGCATAGAACATTGTTTTGGTAAGGTACCATATTTATAGTCTACAATCGGAATATAAGAAGTATTAGTAGAATAATTATAAATAGTTACATTACGAATTGCGCTGCATGAATATGCATCACAAAGTGGATCTGTAAGCAAATGAGATTCAACTATTTTTAATCCGCTACCAATATATTTCACTTTTGTTACGTCGCCTAGCGAAAAGTCTCTTATTAAAGACATACTTTCAAAATAAGTTACTTTCCTAGAAGAAGCGGTAGTAAATAATGCGCTCATATTTATTCAAAATTTTATAGTTAGTTATTTTTTACATTGGCGTATTTATAACATATTGTCAATTGTTAAGAATGATTAGTAAATTATAATTTGATTTGCATTGATATGGATTTGAGGTGTTTTTCTAAATTGATAGTAAGGGCTGTGGTTTCAACGGTGATGTAGTTTTTAAGTTTGGCAGGGAGGAGTAGTTTTATATGTAAGATGAAATAGAAATTATGTAGTGAAGAAGTTGCTTTAGATTGCTGGTATAGCTGATATAGATATCAAGATTACAGAGTTCGCAAAAATAAACATAATACATATATTTAACTCAGTAAGTTATTTATAGTATACACTCGCCAGTCTACCTACGTTCTAAAGAGCTTCGGTCGACACTCCTACGCTATAAGCTTCAGCTGGCAGTACACTCGCATTAAACTTCTTCGAAGTTAATACTCATGGCCTGCCACCCGAAGCCTTGGCGTAGGGTGGCGGAGTGGGCTGATCTGATTGCAAACCATTCTCTTGCTCTAAAAACTGCAGTTGGTTTGGGACTTACTTTAGAGCAAAGTTTATAAGTAGACGACCAGAGAGTGCGGGTGGTTTTACGAACTTAATACCCTTTAATATTTACATTTCGCCTTGTAATATATTAATCTTTTAATTATAATAAAGTTAAATAATTTAAATCTTTGAGGTTATGTATGGCTCACATAGAAATAAAAATAGATGATAAATTGAAACAATATCCTTACAGCGGAGATATTGGAAGTGGCGGTGTGTATTTACACAATAATGGCAGTTATATGTTTAAAGATGAGGTGTTATCATTTATAACGGCTTCAAATATAGCAAAAAGAAGCTATAATTGCGATGATTCAGCTGAGAAATTATTAGCTGAGGGTAGCTTTGTAATAGTTACCGATAAAAGTGATATCTTTAAGACAATGTGGAGTAGCGTTCATAACGGTGTGAGTGGAACTATTTATAATAACGTTATTCTTTCTACTATAAAAGGTGACAATGTATTAGGTGGCCCTAAAAATGATTTTATTGATATGAGAGCTCCAGAAACTTCGGCGTATGGAGATGCTGGTGATAAAGATACGTCTGGAGATGACGTGTTTTTTGCTCGTTGTGGGCATATTTTATTATCTGGAAATGGTGGAGCAAATAACTATTTTATAAATATCAGTAATGAATGTAGTAAGCAGGGACTAAATGATCTTGTGATTATTCAAGAATATCAGGATAATAATGATGATAAAGTACATTTATGCTCTACTCAATTTAAATCTACCAATGAGCAATTTTCTATCATTGAGCAGTTAATCCAAAGCGGTATTACCTTAAAACATATTAGCACAGGTGTAACTGAAGATCTAGGTATATACATTGAAAATAATGGATTAATACCTACTAAACCAAATGTTATTATTAGAAATTTTTGTGATAGTGAAAATACCCAAGTTAATATAGAGTATTTGGTTGATAAAGATGGGCATGAACTTCACTTGAATGAGCTATCGTGTAATAAGCTTGAGATTATTGATGATTACATTGGCTTTTAGCTCTATTTTTTTATAGTGTGCCGTTTCTTTATGTTGCCCCCTAGTGTTTGTTCGGGAGGAGCGATATTGGTTGCTGTTGTAATCACAGATTTACGAGCTTTTACGCGCTGAGCTATAGATCCGCTCTCTTTTTGTTTTTCTATCTCAGCGTTTATTTTTGCCTTATTATCTTTTAAATACTCATTAACTTCTTCGAAGCTGGGATAGATTAAATCTATACTTTTCGTGTTAGGGTTATTTTTTAAATATCTTTGTTTGCCTATATTCACTAAGTTGTCATAATGTTCTTTTTTTTGTTCATCTGAAGTTAGTTCAGGATGAGACTTTAAGGATTTTTCTAACCTTATTGCCGCTATATAAAACATTCTGTCAATATTGCTAAGTGATTTTGAAAAATCTGTTGAATGAAGGGTAGAAGAATCTACTCCTTGAGCAAAACCTTGAACGAAACCACTTTTTTCATCTGGATCACTGCCAAATATTTTACCATATATTCCTTTTGCTATGCCTTTTATCGCACCAATAGCAGGATCAACCAATAAGTTAACAACTACAGCATTAGTAAGAGATTGACCTAAGCTTACTAAACCACCTAACAAAGCACCAGATGTCAGTTCCGGTTTTATGACTGTTCTTTTTAAACCAGATATATTATGCATAGAAGTTTTTATAGTTGATTCAAGACCACTGCTCAGAAAAGTAGCAGAAGCTCTAGCAACTTTAGATGGATTAGCTTTATTTTGAGTTTTAGACTCTGTAACAGATTCTCTATATTCTGTAACTGCATCTTTTGTAGCAAAATAAATAATTTTTTCTTCATCAGGCAATGTTGTGGCGACTAGTCCCTGTATTAATCTCTTTTGTGTTAGGCTCATCCAAGAGTTGTCTTTATTTTTGTATGCATTGAATGCTCCTGCAATAACAGCTACTGGAATAAAGATATAAGCACTATTTCTTATGTCGGTTAGGGTTGTGCTTGGTGTAAGCCTATTATCATTTCTGGCTAATTGGTCTAGACTTATTATATTCACACCATGATTACGTAGTGTTGTGATCTCCTCTTTGCTAATGTGTCCTGCTGCAGGAATAATATCTCTTAAAAAAGGTATCTGTGCTGCATATTTAGCAATTGTACCTAAGGAGCTTCTATCTTCATGAACTTCAAGTAATCTATTTCCTCCAGTTTCACGGGGATTGAATTTATACTGAGCTTTTCTAAAACGGGCAATTGTACCTGATTCATAGCTATTTTTATATCCACCTCCCCAATTTCCATCGAACATTAATGGGTTTCCAGTTGTTTTCTGTGGCATAATAATTAATTGCTTATTTCCACTAGTTATTGCATCTATACTTGGCCATTTTCCTAGCTTGTATAGGTCTTTAGGAGTGAATATTTCTTTTCGATTAAAGTGATTTGTAATAATTTTACTAAGGGTACCTGCTGGAGCATTATCAAGTTCATCCTCAAGCTTTAATATTACTAGTTGATCAGGGTTCCTATCTAGCCAATGTCTTATTTCTACTAACGCTGATGAGAGGGGCCTATTAAGTCCTAATCCTAGTCCTGGTAGTCTTTTTAGCCCTCCTAGTGTTAGTTCTGGTACGTGACTACCACATAAAACATGACATAATCGTACATCATCATTATCCCAATAAAGATCTAATTCTATACCTCTAGCACCTACGTCCAGCGCTTCAGTAATGCTTAAATAATTATTTGGGAAAACAGCGCCTTCGGGCTCAGAGTTAAATGCATTATGAGCAAATATCATTGAAGTTCTAGTTAGAGGTAATGTTCTATCGGGAGCAATTTTCAAAGGGGCTGATTTTTCTAAGCTGGTTGTGTATTGAGATAAGAGCTCATCTACAGGATGTTTTGTTGCACCACGAATCGCATCGATAACAAATTCCTCTTGAATTCTATCTTCTTTACTTTTTTTCTTGGCCATAAATTTATTGGAGCTCTTATAAATTGATATAATATATGAACATTTTTATAATGCGTTATAAAATTTTAAGTTACGACCATTTTTTATTATATAGTTTTAACCACATGGCAAAAATTTCTTGGGATTTGCTCCAGAGATGAATAGCAAATTCTTGCTTTTTAGCTTTGCGAATTTAATAACCAAAAATATTGAAACAAAATAAAAATTGTGCAATTAATAGTTTATCATATTATTGATAAAAGACACAATAGCAAGTTTTATGGTTTTATCACATCTGCAGGGCAAAATATTGGATTATTAATTAATCAATACTTTCGTTAAGAAAGCTGGATCCCAGCCAGGGCCAGAGCACAATAAAACCTCTAACATATTAATCTTTGCAGAAAGTTCTTAAATAGACAACTAGAGAGAGGATGATATACTTTAAGAGCTCTTTTATTTAAGATTATTAGTTAAAATGAATTAGATCTCAAACGCTGCTCTACTCTTTGCCGGATAATCATTTCCGTAAAACTACCTTTTTTTTCATCACTATCAATCTGCAAATCTTGTACCTCAATTTTTCCTGGTGCTTGAGTAGTAGCTCTTGCGCCATTAGGTTGATGATAAAAATCACCTGTTATCCCTACAGGAGCAGTTGCAGTTCCAGATCTATATTGTGATGGAAAAAATCTATTATTTTGGTGAAGTAAATAATTATAAGAACATATGGAATGGTGATTAAAATTAGCAAACTCTACTATATTAAACTCAAGTAAAATATCCAGAGCATGTTTAAGATTATAAATTGTACAATTACCAAAAACTTGTGATGGCATTTCACTTGGAGTATCACAGATTGTGGGTAAATACTTCAACTTAATACCCCTACCTAAAAACTTATCTGCTGATTTAAAATAAATGTTTTTTACTAATTCCTGCATACTCCATTCAGATGATGCTTTATCAGAGAAAGGAGTATATGGTAAAATTAAAGTTTTATAAATATAATGAGTGAGAAATTCTTTTGCTGATGCATCACTTAAATCGATCTGATTAGTCTCTCTACATTTCCAATATGCGCCTACTCCTCGATCTTGCTCTATATAGTCTTCAACAACATCTTGAGCCTCTGAAGTATCTCCACCATTTACAATAATAATTTTTACTGCATTAGTTCCAGGAATTCTCTTTAATGCTGTGTAAAAAATATGCTTTGTGAATTGCTTGTCTTCAGATACAGTTTCATCATAAGGGTTCCCTGTTTGCAAGATTATTGAATGACCTGCTTCAACTCTTAAGACAACCTTTTCTGATAATTCCCAGGCCTTTTTATGATTTGAGACGCTATGAAAATTTGAAACGTTAGAAGTATTAGGTACGTTAGATAGAAAAATTGCTTGGATGTAATCAGCAA
>CANDYO010000006.1 GCA_947424995.1 Rickettsiales bacterium
CTTTTATTACAGATGGAGCATATTTAGGCGTAATCAATAAAGAAAAAGAAGTGAAACTAAATAAGATAGAATTAAAACAATTTCACGATCATTCTTATGATGAAGGATATGTAACGCTCAGTGAAGAATTAACTGATTGTGATTTTAAAATTAATACAAATAATATTTATATTATCTCTTATAACATTGAGAACAAAATCTTTCAATCTTGTAACTCAAAAATCAATAAAAATGAGTTTTATCCTACATATATCTCTTCTTATGTAAAATGGTTTGTTGGAGAACAGTTACATTTCGAAAGATTTGGAAATTATATTGATTTCTCAAGTGATACAGTAAAAAGTGAAATGTATAATTTGCCGATTGGTTCAACGCAAATAATTACCGCTGCCACTGATCATAATAGTGTACGTAAAATAATAGATGAATTAATCTCAATGAGCGTCGATAAATCTTTATACACAAATAATCCTTACTATAGATTTTTAAAAAATATTATTTTAAATCCAGATAATAATTATATTTATATTAAATTGCAGGCAGAAACTAAAGTTTTTTCAACTCATATAGATGAGTTATTAGAATTTTCAAATGCAAGTATTAGAGATTGGCAACAAACTCAAATCAAAAAATTTATAAAATCATTTTTTGAATTTTCCAAGCAAATCAATAGTAAAAGTGAATTGGAATTTATGAGTTTTATAAAAATTCACTTACTTGATAGCGAACAAAATTTCATGAAATCGATTATCTTTTTCCAGGAACAAATGATTCCTAGATATAAAGAACATCTATTATTTAATTTAGTTAGTAAAAACAATATTGAGAAAATAGAAGCTCTATTAAATAGTGATATAAACATTGATTGCACAATAAAAGGAGGAGTAACGCCACTACATTTAGCCACAACTTTGGAGAAGGAAGATGCAGTAAGATTGTTGATAAAACATAATGCCAATATCGAAGCAACTACAATTGACAAAATCACACCGTTGATGATCTCTTCTGAACAAAATTCTGTAGCAATAACAAAGCTATTGCTTGATAATGGAGCTAATCCAGATACAAAAGAGAGTCATGGGTATGCAGCATTATTTTTTGCAGTTCAAAAACATTCTACTGATACAATTGAGTTGCTAGCAAATAATGGAGCTAATTTCAATTTGGTTGATAATGACGGTAATACTCCATTTACTCTCGGATTAGAAAGAGGTGATTTAGCAATAATAAAATTATTTTTATCTTATGCGCCAAATTTACAATCTGAAGAATATATTTTATATAAACAAAGTCATGTATATATAGATGATATATATAATGAAGTGATAAAATTTGAGACTAGTCCTATTGAATATATTCTTGAAAATAATCATAATACCACTAAAGCTATAAAAGCGTTTGATAATTTAAAAAATCATATTGATACAGAATGCATTGGAGTTCATACAAGCAAAATTCAAGGCTGCTTATATGAACTAAAAACCGATGAATTATATGATAATCTTATAGAAATATGCTTTGATAATAACCTGTACGACAAAGCTTCTTTTATTTACTCATCAAACTGCACTATAGATATTTTTTTATAAATTGAATAATAGCACTAACAGTGGCTATCGGTAATCTATTTCTAAATGAATACTCAAGCAATCTGTTTACATTAGAACTAATCAGTGAAAAATACCTAAAGACAACTAATAAATTTATGTGGCGTACATAGTTAGGTGTATGTTAGTATAGGTTGAGCTTAAAAAGATTGTAACTTGCGTTTAGCGAGAATTAGTGTGAATAAAGAAGCTATAGAATATTATCAAAGTGTTTCATCTAGAATGGAAGATTTCTGTAAGCCATTAGTTGAATATCTTGGCATAACAGTTTTTGGGTATTTCAAAGTATATAGAGATGGCTCTTATATATTCATATCCAACAGAGATCAACTCACTAAAGAATATATCTCTATGGTAAATAGCGACTTTATTTATTTTCAAAATTATTTAGAAAATAAAAATAGTAATAAATTGATTTTATGGCCTAGCGCACCAAATACACAAGGCATGCAAATATTTTTTAATCAAGGTTATTGGCATGGTTTTAATATAGTTCAACAAAGAGAAGATAGTAATGAATCCTTTTTTTTTGTATCAGGTAATAATAACTCTCAAATAAATCAATTTTATATTAAACATGCTAATATATTAGAAAATTTTACTGAACATTTTAAAACTATTTTTGTAAATGAAATAGCTAAATGTGAGCTATACAAGGCTAAGTATAAAAATGGGTTTAACTTTTATTTACCCGAATCTATTATGGAAAAAGAGCCATTTGATATTCAAGCCTTCTTAGAAGCTGCAGGTATAGATCAAGGATTGATAAGAGTTAATGGTCAGTCCGTCCGTCTAACACAAAGAGAAAGACAATGCTTAGAGCTTATGCACAAGGGCCATTCACTAAAAGGAATTGGTAGAGAATTATTAATTTCGCCAAGGACTATAGAATCTCATATCAACAATATAAAGCAAAAAACAGGCTATCATTATAAATATGATTTAATACAATTATATAGTAATTCACTGTAGAAGATATTTCAGAGGGTTGGACTTAAGAGCATTACTTACGAGGGTATTGAATTAGTATATATACTATCCCAAAAATTGATTAAACACGACAAAATATCCATTTGCATTCTATTTTAAGTTGTGTTAGTAATGATTATAGTAAAGTCTATTTAATTCTTTAAAAATCTAGAAGAATCATGACCGACATAATTACTGCCAACAAATCAGCTTTATCATTTGCTATTAATGCTATACCAAGAGTAAAAGAAATCTGTAAGCCATTGACAGAATATCTAGGGGTCAGTTGCTTTTGTTACTCCAGATTATATAATAATTGTGCTTACATAGTATTAATGAATGGACATCAAGAATTCCAAGAGAAATACTATACTAACATCAGATCGCGTGATCCACATTTTAATTCATATTTAAAATCTACTCCCTTAAACGAAACTAGATTTTTTTTATGGCCTACCAAATACGAAAAATTATATTCTATGACTCAATTATATGATGCCTATGATATATGGCATGGTTATCATATAATTCGTCGACAAAAAGAATATTTAGAAATATTTGGATTTGCCTTTAATAAAAATACAGATAGCAAAGCTCAATTTTATATTCAAAATTCCAGATTACTTGAGAAATTTTGTGATTATTTTATCATTAAAGCTGCAGATTTAATTAGTGACAACGATAAAAATAAATTAGCCTCTTATCAGCATAAATTTGATATTTCTTATTTAGAAGTAGCTGATAACAATACACAACAATTCTTGAGTGAAATTAGTAACTTAAAAAATCACTCTCTTATCAACAAAAGTGGAAATTTAATTCATTTAACCCCGAGAGAATCAGATTGCATCTCAATACTCATGCAAAATAGAACTATGAAAGAAATAGGTAAGCTTCTAGACCTATCACCTAGAACAGTTGAATGCCATATAGAAAATGTAAAGCAAAAATTAGAAGTTAATTACAAAAGTCAGTTGGTTGACATTTTTTCAAATGTATATAGAGCAAGTAATGGAGCTAAACTATAAACACATCAACAATATTATGATTAACGATACTCTGCAATATTATGAGAAAGTATCACATAGTATCATAGATTTTTGCAAGCCTCTGAATGATTGCTTGGGGATAAAGCTTTTTACATATTTTAAAGTATATAAAGATTCCCGTTATATGTTTTTGTCTAATGACTTAAACCTAACTAAGGATTTTATTTGTAACGCTCGTTATGGCAAGGTTTATTACAGAGATTATCTAGATACCAAAACTAATTATGAAGCAATTTTATGGCCTAAAAAACCAGAAATTGAAGAAATGGAGTTAGTATGCAGGCATGGCTATTGGAACGGTATGATGTTATGGCAACATCACAGCGATGGTATAGAAGGTTATGCATTCCTATCTGACAGAGATAATCATGAGATCAACGAATTTTTTGTAAAAAACTCATTAATTCTAGAAAAGTTTTCGGATCACTTTAAAACTAAGTTTGGTGATAACATTATAAAAGAAGGTGAAAAATACCTAAAAAAATTTGAAGATGGTTGCGAGTTTAGCTTACCTGTTCGCAAAATTGAAAATAATAATCAAAACATACAAGCTTTCCTGACTGCTATAGGGATAGACAATTGTAGTTTTAAAATTAACGGAGAAATGGTTAAACTAACTCCAAGAGAACTACAATGTTTAGAGCTAATATCTAACGGTCTATCTCTTAAGATGGTTGGTAAACGGTTATCCTTATCGCCTAGAACTGTAGAAGTTCATATTAATAATATAAAGCAAAAAACAGGCTATAATTATAAGTATGACTTAATGCGGTTATACCAAAATGAGCTTATAAAATTTTGAGCTCCATTTATGAGTACAAGACCTCGTGAATACACACCTACTCACAAAAACTCTAAGTTCAAGATTTTTTCGTTGCACTCAATAAATAGATTTAATCTTACCAAAAGTAAAAATTATAGATATGGACGATTTTAGATACCTTCTACTACTCCTTTGGCCTCCTCTTTCAGGAGAATAAGTTTACCAAATCTCCTCACGACAAAAGAGAATATCATAAAGCTTTGTGTTAAAGCTGAGCCTATAACTTCAAAGAGGTCTATCAAAAAATTATTACCTATTTGATTTAGTAGTTTGGATACTAAAATATTTATAAAAACACAAAGCAGTACGTAAAAAATACTTATTTACAGAACTAATGTGGTTTTGTAGTATGCGACACATTAATTATAGTGAGGTAAATTACAAGGCCTTTGCATAAAAATTCATTGTACAGTATCCCATACAATTTAGGTAAATTATATGTCCAACTCTTTATATATCTTAAAAACTGGTAAAGAAGCTATAGAATCACTTGAAACTCAGCATAATAGCCTATCAACAGAATCTTATAATCAATTACGGAAAGCAGGACTAAAAGAAGGGCAAATAGTTTGGGACGTAGGATGTGGAACTGGTACTATGACTGAATATCTCGCTAAAACTGTAGGTGAATTTGGAAAAGTGTATGCTCTAGATGTCAGTAGCGAACAACTAGACGTAGCTGAAGAACGCATCTTAAAAGCTGGACTAAACAATGTCGTATTTATTAAAGGCGATATAACAAAAATTGAAAATTTACAGATAAATCATGCAGACATAGTATATTCCCGCTTGATATTGATGCACTTGCAAAATCCTAAGGATGCTCTAAGAAAAATGTATTCGCTACTTAAACCGAATGGAGTGCTTTTGCTGCAAGAATCCACAATTAGCACAAGTAGTTTTTCTAAAGAAAATATAATCCTGGATAATTATTTTCAAACACTTATTGATATAGGCAAACATAAAGGAGTTGATTTTAATGTAGGCAAGAAATTGCCTTTTTTATGTTCAGAAATAGGTTTTACCAAAGTTGAATATTATACATCGCAGAATAAATATACAGCAGCGGAAGCCAAACATATTCTTCTATCAAGGTTATTAGAGTGGCAAGACGAAGCCTTAAAATCTATGTTAGCAAGCAAAAGCGAAATAGATTCGTGGAAAAATGAAATTCTAGGCTTCCCTGATGATATATCATTCTATCATGCAGGAGCTGAGCAAACTCATGTTCTTGTATGGAAAGAATAATATATTATTTATGAGATATAACCAATGTTATTACCGCAAAAATAAAACCCTACATAATTATAATCTTTTAAGTATTTAGTAGCAGAAATAGTTTATCAAATATATAAAGAGTTTTTTATATTATATATTATAAGTTATTGCATAGTCTTTACTAAAAAACATTATTTTTGGGTTTGATTTAGAGATATAAGTGCTCAAATCTTTGAATCGAGTATAAAGCTTATGATAAAGATATTAGATTGCTCAAGAACATAACTTCAGTACACCAAGAAGAAAGCGCTTAACTTATTATTAAGGTTATCGTGTAGATGTTGATAAAAGTATAAAACTTAAAAAACTATAATTTTTACTATATTACAAAGGATAATTCGACCTAGAATATTTTTTATAAAAACTTATCACATTATTATAAATAGCTAGATAATGCATCAATTAATAAAATCGATTATTTAAAAATTAATGTTGAGTTGTTATCAAACTCTACAATATCTGTATATATATTAAAAAAAGCTAAAGGTAGCAAACATGGAAATAGTAAAGCTTAATCACCAAAAATCTTCAGATCATTTTGATATAAATATGATAGAAGTCTTGCCTAAAGATAAATTAGAAAAAATTCCTTTTAGAGCAGATTATGGAACAATAAAACCAAAACAAATGACAACAAAACATAGGCATGATGAAAGAGAGGTTTTTTTTATAATTAGCGGAAATGGGCTTGTTGAGAGTGAAGGTGTTATAGTTGGAGTGGAATCCGGAGACGTAATACACTTTAATCCTTTTGAAAGCCATACATTAACGAACACAGGTACTAGAGACTTATCTTTTTTAACAATGTATTGGCGAGACTATAAAAAAGCTATTGAAACTGCATCTAACAGACTAAATCAAACTTTACAAACCACAGACGCAATCTATATAACATCAGGCCCTCCAACCCCAAATGGAGATCTTCATCTTGGACATATAGCAGGCCCATGTTTGGGCGCTGACGTTTGTACGCGTTATCTAAAAATGAGCGGTAGAGAAGCTTATAATATTTCATGGTCAGACGATTATCAAAGTAGCGTTGTAACTAAAAGCAAACAATTGGGACTTACTCCTGAACAGACAGCAGATAAATTTGCGACAGATATAAAATTAACTCTTGATAACATGAAAATTGAACTTGATTTGTATGTACGCCCTTTACATTCCAAAGAGTATCAAGAAGATTTTGCTAATTTTTTTTATATGCTATGGAAGCAAAATATCTTCAGCGAAGAAAGAACATTAGCTTTTTTTGACAAGGAAACTAAAGCTTATGTTAACGAAGGTAATATAAAAGGTAATTGTCCACACTGTAGAGAAAAATCATCTGGAAACATATGTGAAGAATGTGGATATCCTAATTCTTGTGTTGATATGATAGAACCTACGACGACATCATCGAATACTAAACCAATTGCTCAGCCAACCCTTCGTTTACATTTTCCTTTAAATAGGTATGTCGATCAACTAAAGAATCATCATGATGATTCTGTTATGAGATCACGTTTACGTGTATTATTCAATCAAATGAGTGCAGAAGGGTTATTAAATTTTGTTGTTAGCCATCCCAGTAATTGGGGGATCAGCGTTCCATTAGATCATTTTAAAAACCATACTATTTCTGCTTGGTTTGAAATGTCCTTTGCTTTCTTATTTTGTATTCGGGAAATAGAAAGACGTAAAAACATAGCCGAAAAAGATATCTCCATTCCACAAAATGCAAGAATTGTACATTTTTTTGGCTATGATAATGCTTTTTATTATACTACTCTTTTCCCATCAGTTTACCTAGCCGCTTTTCCTAATAGTAAGCTTAAAATAGATTATGTCTGTAATGAATTTTATTTACTAGATGAATTAAAATTTTCAACAAGTAAGGAACATGCTATATGGGCTCATCAATTACTCAAAGAAGTGCCAGCAGATGAAATTAGATTTTATTTAGCATATACTCGCCCAGAAACCTCACGTACTAATTTTACTAAAAAAGATTTTTATGAAGCTATTGAAAGTGAACTGGCAGGACGTTGGAGAACATGGCTTATAACTTTAAATGATAAAGTAAAATCTAAGTTTAATGGAAAAGTTCCAGAAGCCGGTTTATGGACTCATGAACATCGTAATTTTTTTGGTAGGTTGCAATGTTTCATCAAAGGTACAAAGGAAGCTTATGAAATAGAAACATTTTCTCTTCAGAAAGCTTGTCGACTGCTTTGTGAACTCGTAAGAGAGACTACTAATTTTGCTAATGAGGAAAAACATTGGTCTAACGCTCCTAACTGTGAAGCTGAATATAGAACCGCCATAACTATTGAAATTACAGCGGCACGATTATTAGCTTTACTAGCAGCACCATTAATGCCAGATTTTTCTATAAAATTGTGGAATATGCTAGGTGGAATAGAAACCTATGGAGAGCTTAAGTGGCCAGAAATTCCTCCATTTGCAGTGCCAGATACGGAAATCAATTTAAATAATCCTCCTATAAGATGCACATACATATAAGTAATCGTTTTAGATTTTATCATAGGATGCTAAATGACTCTCATGCAAGAAATACATCTCTCTGGAGAACCATATGAAATTGGCTATAAGCATGGCTATATATTACGATCCAAAATACAAGAATTCCTTGGGGATAATTTTGCTCGTATAAACTTGGTTCGTCAGATAAAATTAACAAGAAATGAAATATTCGATTCAGTACACAAGTACAGAACCATCATTGAAGAGGATCTTCCTCAGATATCCGAAGAAATTCAAGGACTTGCTAAAGGTGCGAATATCTCGTATGAAGAGGCTATTTTATTGCAGATCAGAAGAGAACTTATTGGTCAAGCATCCTTGGGGGAGTGTAGTTTAATTGCATCAATGGATGTTAATAAAAAAATGACTATAGCTCAGACTATTGATCTCAATGGCAAAATGACAAATTTAGGCCAAGTTTTTAGAATAACATCTTCAACTATAAACGTTCCAGAAATATTGATTTATAGCTTTGCTGGACTACTGGGTTATATAGGTTTAAATAGTGCAGGACTAGCTATAGGAATAAATTTTGTCTCATCTGATGGATGGAAGCCAGGAGTATCACACTATTTACTTGTTCGGCATCTACTCAAGCTTAAAACTTTAGAAGAATGCTTGGAAGAATTACAGCGCATTAGGCGTTGTTCTTCGAGGAGTCTCACCATTTGTGATAATAGACATTTAGCAATTATTGAAATGACAGTTGACGACTTACGAGTGATTTCAGGATCAGAACTAAAGAGAACTAATCACTTTCTACATCAAGATTTTCAAACAAAAGATAAAATGAACGTTTTCAGTCGTAACGCCTCGATTCTTCGTTTACAAAGATTGAATGAGCTTATGAAAAAAACGAACAACTCTACAGAACCAGAAACATTATTCAATATTTTTTCGGATCATTCATTATACCCAATTGGCCTATGTGCTCATTCTGAAGGGAATATTCGCAGAGAAGACACAGTTGCAGCTGTAGTATTAAAACCAAATACAAGTTCTATTTTTATTCGCAAAGGCCATCCATGCACATCTCAAAGTCAAAATTTTTCGCTAAGAAAAGATACATAAACAATCTAAAAACAGTCAAAAAAAACGTTTGATTGTACATTTGCCCATTCATTTTGAAGTATACTGTAATAAATAGTATCACGGCGTCTATTACCAGGCATGAGCGTATGGCTACGCAATACACCTTCTTCAGTTGAACCTATTTTTAAAAGAGCATGCCTAGCCCTTTGATTTAAGACATCTGTTTTGAATTCAACTCTCTCTAATTTAAGATGACTAAAAGCAAAATCTAATAAAAGGAACTTAGTATTTTTATTTATTTTTGATCCCTGAGAATCTTTTCCAAGCCAAGTCCAACCAATTTCAATACGTTGGTCATTTTTTGAATAATTACCAAAGGCAGTTGAACCCACTATTGTCTTTGAATTAACGTCTTCAATTACAAAAGTATAGCGTAATCCTAATTTCCTTTGCAGCAATGCTTCATCAATATAGCTTTTTAGATCACCTTGATGAGATATTTTATGAATGAAATACGTCCAAATACTTGGTTCGAAAGCTATGGCTGCAAGTTTTTCTGTATCTGATTCAGTAAGTTCTCTTAATCTAACTACAGAGTTTTCTAAAATTAAATTTTGATCAAACATTTACATTTCTCTCTCATTTGCAAAAATCATATACTTAATTATTACTTTTTTAAAATTCAATCTTTCTTTGAGCTTAGAATAATTATTAGGTCTTCAACTCGTTTCATACGCACTAAATCTACGTCAGATAATTTTGTTATATCTATTTCAAGATCATCGCATAAGTCGGTAATTAAAGAGATCATAGCCAGAGACGTTAACCCTAAGTCTTCTTGTAATAATAGTTTTTCATTCAAAAATACATTATTTTTTCGTTCATTTAGCATTTCTTGAATACTTAATAACACTGCTGTAGATACTTCTTTTATCCATGCTCTTATTTGATTAGAGCTATCTTTTAAATTATTCATATAAACAACTCAATGATGAAAACTGCTGACCTAATTTCATATAACAAGGCATACTACCTAAAGCGTTAATAGCTGTCAAGCAGTAGATATTCCCTATAATACCGTGCAATATTTCTTAAATACATGCATAGTAGTTACAGTGTTTTGTATAATAAGTCTTATTAAATTATCTTGTTTCCTAATGGATTTTAGTGATTAGAAAAACATAACCTTAACTATGCTCTATAGTTGTATATTTAAAAAAATTATAAAACTTTTATTTTTTTCATGAGATCATGCTAAAACTAATTCAGTTACAATAAAGAGCTTCAATTTGATTATGATATTCTTTAAGTATTATATTACGACGTAGTTTAAATTGTGAAGTTAGCATCCCATTTTCAATAGTAAAAGGTTGATCAGTCAAATGAAAATTATATATACGTTCTTCTGGATTTAATTGTTTATTAATTTCTTCTATATCTCTTTTAACCTCTATTAAACTTATATGGCTTGAGATCGGCTGGATTACAGCAACTAAATAAGGATGATTAGTACCGCATATGATACAATTCTCAATAATTTTGGATTGGCGTAATTTATTTTCAATTTTTTGAGGTTCAATTTTTTTTCCATTACTTAAAACTATTAGACTTTTTTTTCTGCCACTTATGTATAAATACCCTTCTTTATCCATAAATCCTAAATCACCTGTTGCGACAAAACCATCTTTGGTAAATGTATTTTCATTGTCTCCAAAAGCACATTTATAATACCTATCATTTACTTCATAATAGTTTTTAACAAATATCTGGCCATCAATATCAAAAATCACATCCTTATTAGGCAGTAATTTTCCTACGCTTCCAATTTTATTATTATTAAGGTAATTCTTTGAAAGAATACAAATCTCATTCATCCCATACCCTTGAAATATATTAACTCCCATTTGTAAATAAAAATATAAGGTATCAATACTTGATGCTGCCGAGCCGGTCCATATATATTTTATTTTTCCTCCAAGGAAATTTTTAAAAGGTTTGTAACCAATTTTTTTAGCTAAAAAACCGCCACTAACCAGGTTTAATACTTTATATATTCGTAATTTAACACTTGATATAAATGATTTTTCGACACTACGAAGAAATTTTAATCTTATACTATTACAAAACTCTGGAACTCCCATTATTACCGTAGGTTTAGCATCATTTATTGCACGTATTGCAAGAATCGAAGAAGTAAGTATAATATCAAAATTATACAATATAGAAGAATAGATCCAATAACGCTGTTGAAGTAAGTACAAAGGTAAAAACACCATAATTTTATCATGTGACCCATGAACAAATAGTTCTTGAATAGATGCTATACTATCATCAGCACTTTTAGCTTTGGTTTCTATTGATTTTGGTATTTGAGTTGAACCTGACGTAAATTTTATTGTTAAAATATCGTCTGCTTTATATTCATATGGTTTTATATGACCTAGACTGTTAGCTTCGTTTTTATAAAAGGCATTTAAAGGATAAATAGATTTTTTTTCAGAAGTATTTTCTGAAATATTGGTCATAAGCACACTTAACTTATACTCTTGGATGAGCTCCACAAAATCATATATTCCATTAGGATCGAAAGGTACAGATATAAAACCCTCAGCTAGGCAAGCAAGATCTATAACAACCCACTCATAACAATTGTTAGCCAATATACCAATATATGATTTTTTAAGAATTTTTAGCTTACGGAAAAACTCTATACAGGACAAGACATCTTTATATACATGTTTAAATGGACGTTTTATCAAGATACCATCTTGATAATATTCTAAACAAGCCGATGTTGTACTCATATTAGAAATAATACTATTTAACGTTTTCATATTTCTAGGTTTAACAATCATAAGCTATATCTCATATTTATAACATTCAAACTTGAGAATGTTTCAATAATACAAAGTTGTATAAAGCAAATCATGATGTATAACGTACTAAAGTGGAGTACTCTTGTTTAAGCAAAGATGTTATTTTATTTTCCTCGAAAATTAATTTTTTAGTTCCAAAGTCTATTGAACTAACTCCTTTGATTTCCGCAGCGGTACCAGTAGTAAAACATTCATTAAATTTTATGATATCTGATAATTGCATATCTGTTTCTATAACATCTATTCCTAATTTTTTAGCTATTTCTATTACAGTTTGTCGAGTAATACCATTTAAAAAATTATCTGGTCTTGGCGTTATTAATCTATCTTTCTCTACAAAAAAAATATTAGAAGTCGTACATTCGGCTATATATCCTCTATAATCTAATAAAATTGCATCATCATAACCTAGAATCTCTCCTTCCCTTTGAATAACCGACATCATACCGTAATGAGCCGATGATTTACATTGCGGTGGAATGGCTTGAGGATGCGGCTTTTGCCAAGGACTAATGTATAAATTAAGAGTGCTTACAGATTTGTCTGGAGAAGAAATGGTAGCAATCATCAAGTTAACTGATAAATTCTTATTAATAATATTCAGTGATTCACTACCTCTCCACACTAAGGGACGGACATAAGCATCCTGTATATTGTTTTTTTGTATTATGCTTTTATGAGCTTCGATGATTTCATCAAAGCTATACGGAATTTGTAAATGAACAGCTTTGGCTGACGCTATTAATCGTTCAGTATGCTCTTCTAATTTAAACACTCTTCCATTATATGCTCTTTCTCCTTCAAATACCGCACCAGAATAGTGCAAACTATGAGTGAATGTATGTATTTTAGCCTGTTTTAAAGGTATAAAATCACCATTAATCCAAATATATTCTGACAATTGATCTAAAACTTTATCTGTCATGATTAAATCTCCTTTATATGCATCGATGTCAACATGAAATTATTTTACATTATTTACTATATTATTAAGGTGCCCTCTATGCATAAGAAAATTTATAGCTGCTTGTGCAGCAGATATCCTAAAAGTCTTATGACTGTGCGTACTATAAAAAGCCATATGTGGAGTTAAAATCACTGCCTCATTTTCAATTAACTCACAAGGAATCTGAGTTTCATCCTCTAAAACATCTAGCCCTAAAGCTCCTATTTTACCTTCTTTGAGCAAATGTATTGCTGCTTCTTGATCTATTAATCCCCCTCTTGCTGTGTTAATAACAATTACTCCACTACGACAAAGCTCTAGAGTATTTTTATCCAACATATGATAGGTAGAATCGGTAAGAGGACAATGTAACGAAATAATATCTGAATTAATCACTAACTCCTGTAAGGTGTTAACTTTGGTTACTCCTTCTTTTAAACAGAAGGGGTCGTAGACAATAATCTCAAAGCCAAAGCCTACCGCCCTATCGGCAACAGCCTGCCCAATATTACCATATCCTACTAAACCAAGGACTTGATTTTTAATGTGCTTTACGCCAGATGCTTCTTGCCAACTCCACTTTTTATTTTCTATACTTTTTAAAGTGGATTTGAGCTTTCTTACGCTTGCTAGTATTAATAGCATTGTATGGTCAGCAACATCTTCATATGTAGGGTTAATAAGATTGCATACTGGAATGCCAGCTTTGAAAGCAGCATTGATATCAACATGATTATAGCCAGTAGTAGCTAGCACCATTCCTTGACAATTATGCATTTGCTGAATATGTTGCGCATCTATAGTGTTTCCATAAAAAACAACCACTATCTTTGCTTCACTTAATTCGTTAGCACTACATAAATGTATACCTTGTCTTATGCTTAAATGACAATCTTTAAATATTTCTTGTTCTATTGATTGATCAATAACATATGGAGTTTGTGGAGAATCTATTATTAATATATTGCTCATATATTTATCACTTTCTAGTGTTATACTATAAATTTAATGCAGTTGAGATAATTAAATCTTTTACATTATTTTGAGAAAACAGGTTAACATCTTTTTGCATACAACCGTTCCCTCTCTCTACTAATTCTATAAAATATCCTGTATATTTTCTGTCTATAAAAACTTGCTTTAAATCATTATAATGATCTATAACAATTTTATCGGATGTAAAATTAATATTACTCTCTAATCCTTTTTTAAATTCCTCTTCTATATTATCAACAGCATATGCTATGTGATGAACCCCTTCTCCATATTTATTTATGTATGGATTTAAAAAAGAAAACTCATTAAGAGGCTGATTAAGAACACACACTTCTTTGCCAAAGTTATTAGTTTTACTAAGCACTATGCTGAATGTGTCATCACCTTCATGCTCGCTTGATGTTTGTAATTTATAAGAATTAACAAAAGAAAAACCAAGACAGTCAATATGAAACTGCTTGGAAGCTTCTATATCCCGTACAATCACTGCATAATGGTCAATGTAATTAATATTAAATATACTGTTTAGTTGCATTTTCTCGCTCTTTAACTATCCCGTAAGTTGCATAAATAGACGATTAAAATCAGATATGCGCACTCTGTCTTAAAGAATAATCTCACCTTTTTTAGCGCAAAATACTAATTTGAATAATATGATTTCGTTGTATACACCTGTAATTTATTACTGTCAATATTTTTTTGAATCACATTAGAAATTTGAATAAGTGGAGCTTTTTTATTAATATCGAACAAAATAAACTATAGCAACGGCAATTCACCTTATGGAGATTAAAGTTACTTATATGAACTATTTTTAGAGAACCTAAAGCCATCGATAAAGTTAAATTATAGCCATTTTTATTTCAAGCTAAAAAACACCTTTACTTCAACATATTCGCTAGTTAGCCGGATTTACGCATCTCCAGTATAAGATACTGTTGTAAGTACCTTTAAATGCACATGCTATCTTATATTCCTGGAAGAAATTTATTGTATGTAAATACCATTTTTTGGCGTGCATGACGTTTCCTTCTATACTACGTAATACAGCTGGCTCATTTGGCATCAACGATACTTCAAATTGATTAAAAGGATAAGAAAATCCATTACCGATGGCTTTAACAAAAGCTTCTTTTCGGGTCCAACACTCATAAAACGAAGAGAGTCTATACTTTTGTGGAACAGATTTTAAATTCAAATATTCGTTATAAGAAAAAAATCTTTGCGCAATTAATTCATAATTATCTAGGTCAATTATTCTTTCAACATCTATCCCTACTTCACGGTTTTTTGCTATTATGCACATTAATAAATCTTCAGAGTGTGAAATATTAAAACATAGAAATCTATAATGATTTATGTAGGGCTTTCCATAATTGTTATAAAAAAAACTTATTATCTTTGGATCTACAGCTAAATAATAACTTATTATTTTTCTAATTATCCCTCTTGCGATAATAAAAAATGATCTATCTTTTTCAGATCTATATTTGCTAGCTCTTTTTTTCTCATCAACAGATAACAAATCATACAGAGCATTTTCTTTTTCATAATGATCTGTTAAATTAATGCTCCAAACATGTATATCTTTTGGTAAGATATTGATTTGCTTGTAGTTTGATTCTAAAATAAATTCTTGCATAAAAGCATAACTTCACAATGTTATTGAGTTTTATAGATAGCTTTATTATGTATTTAATCGCCTAGTTAATCTATTATACATAAAGCATGTCCCTATTTTTAGGTTATATTGAATCACTTGCTTTATTCCAATGTAAAATTTTAGATATTATTAATTCTTCTTCCTTGAGTATATTCCAATGATGAGCATTATTCGCTTTAACTACTTCAATGTCACTTGTATTTTGAATGACTTTATCCAGATTGTTAAAATCAAGCTTGGCCGAATATTCACTAATTTGTTGCAGATTATTAGCTTTTACATCTGTCGAAGTAAGCTCAGCCTTAAACAATAATCCTTGAGTATTAGTTAAAATAGAAGATACTCTCTGTTCTAATAGCTTGTTTTCCACATCCATGTTTGATATAATTTTTTCTACATATGATATCTCATACCCTTCTCTTCTCTTATCTTCTCTATATCTACTTTTTACCTTTTTAAAGTCTATAACCTTTCTTAAAGACAATAAATACTCATCATTAATTAATGTATCTAATAAGTAAACTTTGATTTTGATCTTGCTATTCATTTGCTCTAATATGCTTGCTATTTCTAGCGATATTTGCCCTCCTAAAGACCAACCAAATAAGTGGTATATCTTTTGATTTGTTTTTATCATGATCTCATTGATTTGAGATAAATAATGTTTAGCTAATAGATTTAAATTATCTACTTTAGTTTCATGATACATATTATATGAATCTATCCCATAGCAGCTAAAGTTATCGTTTAGAGCATTGGCTAAAGAGCTATACACTTCGCATCCACCGCGCCCTGGATGAATCATAAACATATTTGGATTTTTATATGAATTATTTAATTTTACAATCTCTTGGTAATTGTTTTTAGTTTGCGCTATTCTAGACGATATTGATTCAATATCCTTTCTTATAAATATATCGCTACTCTTTAAATTAGAGTTATAATGGCTATTTAATTTAGTTAACAATTTTATAGCCATTATACTGTTACCTCCTAGACTAAAAAAATCATCACGTATGCTGATCTTATCTTCAGCTATGCCTAACACTTCCGTCCAGATTCGACACACCCCAGCTTCCAACTCATTTCGTGGAGCCACATAATTATCCTCATTACATATAAACTCATGATCGGGCAATGCTTTCCTATCTAGCTTACCATTAGCTGTTAAAGGAAGTTCATTTAAGTGCACTAATACAGTCGGCACCATATATTCTGGTAATTTTCTTTGTAAATAGTGAATAATTTTTTGATTATCTAGCTTAAAATTGGATGCATAATACCCAACTAAATATTTATTACCCATAGCAATAGCATCCGCGCTTACTTGATTTTTAACGAGGACTACACTTTGCTTTATCCCTTCATAGTCAGATAAAATTGTTTCTATTTCTCCCAGTTCCACTCTATATCCTCTTATCTTAACTTGAGAATCATTACGACCTATATACTCCAAGTTACCATCTGGTAACCAGCGCGCTAAATCTCCAGTTTTATACAACTTTCCATTTTTTTCTAAACTTTTATCGTCTACACTTTGAAAAGGATTTTTTATAAATTTCTCATTCGTTAAATCTGGTTTATTCAAGTAACCGCGTGCTATCCCTGCTCCACCTACGTATAATTCTCCTACTACTCCTACGGGTAGAGGATTAAGGTTTTCATCCATAACATAAGCAATACTATTGCTTATCGGCTTACCTATCGGAATACTGCTATAATTTAATTTATCCACAGTTATCTCGTAAGTAGTTGTCCAAGTTGTATTCTCTGTTGGCCCATAACAATTAATTAAGTATTGAGGAGCATCTTCTTTATTTTCAAGTATAGCTCTCACGGGAGGAATATTTACTTTATCCCCTCCTACTAAAAGATATTTGATTTTAGAAAACAAGCTTGTATCTGTAATAGCTAACTGTTCAAACACTCCTGAAGTTAAAAGCATAATATTTATGGCATGTCTTTGTAAAAATTCCTTGAACTCTACAGCATTTAATAAGATAGATTTTGGCACGATAACAAGCTGCGCTCCATTCAGTAAAGCTCCCCAAATTTCAAAAGTGGTTGAGTCAAATGCAACATTAGAAGCTTGAGTTATTCGATCATTAGACGTTATATGAATATAATTAGTATTTTTTACAAACCTAATAACTGCACGATGCTCCATCATCACCCCTTTAGGCTTACCAGTAGTTCCAGATGTATACATAATATAAGCTAAATAAGTAGGTGTGGCTTTACTTTCCAGGTTACAGTCTGAGTAGCTTTCTATTTTCTTAATGTGACATTCTGATTCCAGAGATATAATAATCCCACTATAATTCTTAAACTTATCAATATAATTGGATATTGTCATAACGATTGAAGAATTCGTATCTTCTAATACTAAATTAATACGATTTAATGGGTAAGAAGTATCGACTGGCACATATACACAATTAGCTTTTAAAATAGCTAATAGAGTGATTATATATTCTACAGAATTATCTAAACATACAATTATTAAAGATTTTGGCTTTACTCCCAAATTTATCAAGTATTTTGCCAATCTATTTGCCTTTGCATTAAGCTCTTCATAGGTTAACTTAACATCATCGTATATTATTGCTATGTTGTGTGGCATTTCTTTTACTTGCTCTTCAAAAAGCTGATGTATGCTTCTATCACTTGGGTAGTCTTTGTTCGTAGCGTTCCACGTTGTTAAAAATTCTTTTTCTTTTTCATTAAGCAAGTACAAGGCACTAATTTGTTGATTTTGGTCACTACAAATACTTTCTAATAAGGCTTTAGTATGAGTTGATATCTGCTTTATTATATCTTCTTCAAATAACCCAACAGGATAATCAAAATTAATACTAATCTCGTCTTTTTTTTCTACAACATTCATGGTCAGGTCGAATACTGAACCAATATTTGGTAGAAACTCTCTTTCAATAGTAAGTTCTTTAGATTTAAAAGCAGGATTTATCAAATCTGTATGATTCAACGATATTTGAAATATAGGGTTATGATTGAGGCTTCTTACTGGTCGCATTTCTTTTACTAATTGTTCAAATGGCACCTCTTGATTTAATAATCCCCCTAATATCATCCCTCGCACTTTGTTTAAAATATCTACAAACGTTTCGCCGCAGGAAAAAATAATCCTTATAGGCATAGTATTAACAAAAAATCCTACTATATTTTGATCTATTTTTTTACTACGGTTAGCAAAGGGAATCCCAACTACCATATCTTTAATAGCACTATAACGACTTAATAAAATTATAAAAACGGTTGAAAGTAATGTAAATACCGTAACATTGTTTTCTAATGCTATTTTTTTTATTTTTTTTTCTAAACTACTAGAAATTAATAAACTGCACGATTTACATTCTTCCGTTCGATCCTCTAATCTTGCAAAAGTACTGGAAAACTCAATAATTGGAGGCGAGTTAGCTAGCAGATTTTTCCAATAAAGTAATTTTTTCTTTAGTATTTCATGACTTAATAACGTCTGCTGCGAAGCAGCAAAATCAATATATTGCCTAACTGGTTTTGACAACGATATTTTTCGTGATGAAAATAAATCATCATAAATTATACCTAATTCTTGAGCAATAATATCAATTGAGTATCCATCTATAATAATGTGATGGACGTTGATAAGAAGAAGATGCACTACATCACTTAATTTGCAAAGAGTTAATCTGAACAACGGTGCTTGAGAAATATTAAAAGATTTTAATCCTTGCTTACAAACTAATTTATCAATTTCCTCTTCATGGAGTTTTGTCGATATTTTTGATAGGTCGATTATTTCTAACTTTAGTTGCAAGTGTTGCTCAATAGATTGGTAACCAACACCATCAACACTAATGACTTTAGTTCGTAAACTATCATGACGATTAATAAGCTCCTGCAGCGCTATTTGTAAATAATTTACATCAAGCGCCCCGCTAAGCCTAAGTATTGTTTGTACATTATGTGCTTTTGTATTTGGATAAAGCTGCTCTAGATACCAAAGCTGAGTTTGCAAAAAAGATAAAGGAAAACAATTAATAATTTTTTGTTGCATAATGCACCTCAACTAATTCTTATTCTAGCTTCAACCACTAACAAACTAATAATCATTTAAATTATCTACATGCCTAATCAAAAAAACTATTCAGTATGTTTTATCAAAGTAGTTTTAGACTACCTTAAGCTTATTAAAAATTGGCTATAACTCAGAAAAAGCTATAGATCAACCAATTTATAACAAGAATAACCACCTTCTAATTAATCATATTTATTACTATAAAATAATAGCTTAAGCAAGGTGTTTTCATTAGGAAATTTGCTTTGGCATTAGTTCCCTAATCAACAAAAGCTTTGCATTTTAAAAGCATATTGTTTTATCCATGTAAAAATATTTACAATATTCACTAATACCATTTCCAGCGTCATCTTGGGCGAGAACGAAGTCCTAGACCTTAGGATATTATGAGGGAAAACTCCTGAAATCCTCGGTATCGCGCTGCTAAAGCGACTTAGTCTAGGGATGAGCCGTTAAGTATTCATTCAGCAATGAGAATTGGTATAACATAACGCTATGCAAGAACTCATAACACATGACTTAAGAAAGAATAACAATCCTTTCTTCTAATATCATTAACTTAGCGTTAAAAGAAAGCTAGCCGTTGCAGAAGATCTATAACAATGATCCTTATCTCATTTTTATTTTTTTCAAGATCTCTTTGTTTTTTTAGCAGTATCATATTTTTTTTAGTTTTTGTTGACTATAGTTTTATTTTTGTGTACTAGAGTTACATAATTCAAATTACCATTTGAAAATAAATCACTTTTACAAACTTGATGTAGGTCTTAATTAAGGAGGGCATCTTGGCTAAAAAATCTTCTACTCTTGACTGTATAGGTATTGGTATTGGACCATCTAACTTAAGTCTTGCTTGCCTTTTAGAGTCAACAAAAAGCATTAATCACTGTTTTTTTGAACAAAACGACAAATTTATTTGGCATGAAGGCTTATTGCTACAGAATGCATCCATTCAAGTCTCTATTTTTAAAGACTTAGTGTCTCTCGTTGATCCTATGAATAAATATTCATTTACCAATTTTTTGCACGAAAAGCAGAGGTTTTACCAATTCATTAATGCTGGCTTTACAACAGCAAGACGCGCTGAATTTAATCAATATTTTCAATGGGTTTGTAGCCATCTCAATAATTTAAATTTTTCACATAAAGTTGAATCTATTAATTTTGATAAAGAGTTTATTGTCGAAACAAACCAGGGAATATTTCAAACAAAGGATCTTGTTCTTGGCGTAGGACAAACTCCTTTTGTTCCTAGCTGGGCAAAAAAGATGCTTTGCGAAACTATTTATCATGCAGGAAATCACCTCAAATCAAAGATTTCATTCAAAGATAAAAGAGTGGCAATTATTGGTGGGGGTCAGTCTGGTGCTGAAATATTTTTAAGCCTTTCTAACAACGTACAGGAAGCACAACCATCTTCATGTACCTGGATATCAAAGCGTAGTAACTATTCTCCTCTTGATGACTCACCATTTACTAATGAATTTTTTATGCCAGCTTATAGCAATTACTTTCAAAAATTGCCATTAGACATTAGACAAGACAGGTTACAAGAGCAAAAACTCCTTAGCAATGGAATATCCTTAGAAACCGTTAAGAGTATTTACCAAACAATGTATGACAATAATTTCCTTAAAAAGAAGCCAGTTTCTTTACTTCTTAAGCCAAATAGGGAGTTAATTAAGATAGAGAAGTTAAGCAATGGTTGGAAACTTGTAATGCTCCATGGTGACAGAGGAATCACTGAAGAATTTGAAGTAGACGTAGTGATATTTGCTACTGGATATAAATATCAAAGACCATCATTCCTAGACCCCATTGTGAACCGATTAGAAATGCACGGCGAAGAACCTAAAGCAAAAGATGACTTTTCTGTTTGCTGGAACGGTCCTAAAAAAAATCGTATATATATCCAGAATTGGACTATGAATCAAAAAGGAATCGCAGATCCTAATCTTAGCCTTATTGCATGGAGAAGCGCTAAAATTCTTAATAGCATTGCTAGAAAAGTTATATATAATGAAGATTGCAGTGGATCGACTATAGATTGGGATACAAATTCTCCATTAGAAAATTACTCATTGAAGTAATTGTATGAATACAGATACAATTTTTGATTGCGTTATTGTAGGAGCTGGTATTATTGGCGCTACTATTGCACATCATCTTTCAGTTAAAGCCCCTAATTGGCAAACTGCTCTATTAGATCGTTCATTAGTTGGCACA
The DNA here is from genome assembly GCA_947424995.1 of Rickettsiales bacterium. Lineage (GTDB taxonomy): Bacteria > Pseudomonadota > Alphaproteobacteria > Rickettsiales > CANDYO01 > CANDYO01. The sequence continues at coordinate 22,070 of CANDYO010000006.1, forward strand.
GGAGCTAGCAACTACTCAGCTGGACTACATATTCCGTATGGCAAAACCTCTGAAATAAAAAATCTTTCTACCGTTAGCGATAATGAGTACAATATGTTGCAATCGCAGCATGATTTACCAATATACAACGTACCACTAATAGGTATTGCTTCTAAAAGCAAGTATAATGAGCAGTGTTCATACTTGTACAGATCTGGAAAGAATATAATAAAGAACCATGTTTTATCAGATGATATTGGACAAATAAACCTCGGTGTTAATGAAATTGCATTTCGAATTGAAGGTTGTCACTACGCAAATGTTTATAGATTAGTTTCTCACATCGTTAATGATCTTCGTATTAATTCACAAATTAGAATTTGGGAAGGAATGAGTGTTACAAATATTTTTGATGACGAAAAAATAGTGCATCTGACTCTTCAAGATACTAGAGTTATACGTGCTCACAATGTTATTTTAGCTCCAGGTCCTTGGGTAAAAAATAAGCTTTTTGAATCGATTCTAGAACCTTTTAATATTAGAACAAAAAAAATTGTTGCACTACACATTGATCGAGTGCCAAAACCTCAAGATTCAGCTTTATTTTTTTTTGATCATGATGCTTTTCTTCTCCCTCTCTATGATCGTGGTCATTGGCTTTTTAGTTTTACCTGTCACGAATGGGATGTTTTTCCTTCTTCGTCATTAAACATTACATCTGAAGATCGTAATAACGCCTTAGCAATACTTAAGAAGTATTGCCCAGAATTAATAAAAGATTGCGTCTCTGGACGAGTATTTTGTGATGCTTACACCTCTAATAGAGCTCCGATAATCACAAAAGTTTCCAATAAATCAAACCTTATTTTTGCTGGTGCAGCTAGTGGCTCTGGATATCGTCTGGCTCCTGGAATTGCAAACAAAGCAATCTCCTTAATGCACTTCTCTTAATATTTGCAGCATAAATCTATAACTCTCTAATAAAAAATATCCTTGAATTTTGCATTATATTCATCGTTGCATTAGATAAACTAGGAGTACTATGTAATAAATCTTTTATTGGATAGGAATTTATAGGAAAGCTAGATAGCTCAAAATGGACAATATGCTTAACTAAAGTGTTTGCACAAATAGACTATTATACTCTCCATTACCAATTAGTCGTAGTTGATACTCTTGACGTCCATTCACCAACGACATATAACTGCAATTATTATATATTTTAAGATACCAAAAATATGTAATACCTAGACATTCTATAAATGACTTACAAATTTCCTTCATTCTTGAAATAGCATTAATAGCAAATGATAAAGCTGATTTGCTAGCTTTATCTGGTTTTGTCGCAGCTATAATTGATGATTAAAATATTATTCAACCCGTATAGTTTTAGTTATTAAGCTACTAGCGAAGTAAATTGTTCGAAGACAGTCTTATTAGTTTGGTTATCGTTTTTGAGTTGTCCTTTTTTTATCATGTGTAAAATTTCGATTCCTTTAATCGTTTGTCTGGCTCCATGGAATGATTTAAAGCC